>CAZSRN010000286.1:0-3000 GCA_964609115.1 uncultured Veillonellaceae bacterium
GCTCTTACGGTCCGCTCCGTCGACAAGCCGGGACAAATCGGCAGAATTGGTTCTTATTTGGGGACGAAAAATGTGGCTATCTGTGATATTAAAATTGATGAAGTCGGAAAAAACGATATTCATATTTCCGTGGTGTTAGATGTTACTGATCGTCGTATTATTCCAGAAATCACGGATGGGTTAAAAGGGATCGAAGGAGTTGTCGAGGTAACCATAGAATCATAAAATCAATATAAGCAGGATTTCGTTTTTGCAGACAGAAATGAAGTAAGATGGTCCATATATTTTCCAATAAATCCTTCACGTTGTTTGCGGCCATGAACGTTAGGCCGTAAAGATAAATGAATTTCAAAAGGTGAAAGGATGGGGTAATGGGATGAAAAAATCTATGGTTTTCTTTGTGGCAGTCATGTTCGTCATCGCGACGCTGCTGACCGGTTGCGGCGGCGGAGACAAGAAGCCGGCCGAACAGCCAAAAGCGAAAGGACCATCCGGGACATTGATGATCTACACGTCGATTTATCCGGACATTGTTGAAATGGTTAAACCTGTCATAGCCAAGAAATTTCCTGATTTAAAAGTAAGCTGGTTCCAAGCTGGATCTGAACAGGTTATGGCTAAGCTGGCCGGTGAAATTGAAGCAAAAAAAGTGCAGGCCGATGTACTATTGGTTGCTGATCCTGCTTACTATCTGACCCTGAAAGACAAAGGACTGTTGCTGAAATACGACTCGCCGGAACGCAAGAATATCACCGGCAATAAGGATGCAGAAGGATATTGGACCGGTGTTCGGATCAACAATATCGTAATTGCATACAATACCACAAAAGTGAAACCGGAAGAAGCTCCGAAATCATGGAAAGACTTGACCGATCCAAAATGGAAGAATCGTATCGCCATGGCGAATCCGTTGCTTTCGGGTACGGCCTATGTCGGCGTTGGAGCACTGGCCCAGAACTTTGGCTGGGAATATTTCGACAAGCTCAAAGCCAACGGAATCAAAGTCGAATCTGGAAACACAGCGTTGCAAAACAAGCTGATCCAAGGCGAGTATGACGTAGTAATCATTTTGGAAGAAAACATTCTTAAAATGGCTGCCAAGGGTGAGCCTGTGAAGGTGTCTTATCCGACCGACGGTGTTGCAATCAATCCCAGTCCGATTGCTATTTTCAGCAGCGCATCCAACCCGGAAGCAGCCAAAGCCCTGACCGATTTTTGGCTGTCTAAAGAAGGGCAGGAAATGGTGGTAAAAGGCTGGATGCATTCGGTTCGTGACGATGTTGCATCGCCTAAAGGAGCACCTGCGCTGAAGACCTTAATGCCGACCCAGTTAAAGATCGATTGGAGTAAACTGTCGAAAGAAAATGAAAAATACAAGGAAGAGTTCCGTTCCAGAGTTCTGGAAAAGAAATAATGCGGTTTAGTTTCTGATTTGAAATGAGCGCAACGGTGGGGAGATTTTCTCTCCACCGTTGTAATGCCAAGATACAGGGGGTTTATTGTGGACAAAAAGTGGCTCCCCCAGTGGGATACCAAGTGGATAGTCATTTTATCGGCCGTCGCATCGTTGATCCTCTTTGTTGTGTTACCCATGCTTTATTTGGTGTACAAGAGCTTCATTATCAATGGTTCTTTTGCTATTAATAATTACCGGACGGTTTACAGCAATGTCGCCAACTGGAACGCGCTGAGCAATACGCTTCAGATTTCGGTGTATTCTACGATTTTGGCTGTAGTAATTTCTTTTCCGCTGGCATGGATGATTGGGCGGACGGATTTGCCCGGAAAAGGTTTTTTTCGAACTTTATTTGTGGCAACGTACATGATTCCTCCCTACGTTGGTGCAATCGCCTGGATACAGTTGTTGAATCCACGGGTCGGTTACGTTAATAAGTTTTTGGTAGAGACTCTGCATTTAGTCAACTCCCCATTCAACATTTATTCAATAGGGGGAATGGTCTGGTGCCTGACTCTCTTTTATGCGCCTTTTGCATTCATCACGATTTCCCGGGCCATGGAAAAGATGGATCCGACGCTTGAGGAAGCCTCCCGGGTTTCCGGTGCATCACCATTGCGTACTTTGTGGAATGTTACCATTCCGTTGATGTATCCCAGTATTTTGGCGGGTGGTATACTCGTTTTCATCGGTGTTGCGTCCGCTTTCGGGACGCCGTCCATTGTCGGCATGCCTGCGAATATTGAAGTACTGACTACTCGTATTGTGACTTATATTTACATGGGTGATACCAAGGGCATCCAAGAGGCAACGGCACTGGCGGTGTCGCTGATGCTGGTGGCGAATGGACTGCTATATTTTTCCATGTTCAGTTTGGGAAAGAAAGAATATGTCACTATCGGCGGCAAAAGTACCCGCCCCAATTTGGTGGAGTTGGGTAAATGGAAGTGGCCTGCTTTTTCGATAGTGTTGGCGTACGGCGCCATTTCGGTATTTCTTCCGGTCGGATCTATTTTGGTGACATCCTTGATGAAATCCATGTCACGTCCCGTTTCGCTGGCGAACCTGACGGTTGCGAGATGGACGGAAGCCATGCAGAACCAGCAGTATACGGAACCGCTGATGAACAGTTTTGTGCTGGCCATCATTGCGGCTACGGTTGCAAGCATCATCGGAATCTTTATCGCATATCTGCTGGTCAAAACTACGACCAAAGGCCGGAAAATTCCGGATGCACTGGCTACTCTCGGTGGAGCTACGCCAGGGGTCGTCATCGCGTTAGCATTGATCATTACATTTTCGGGCACCTTTGGGTTGAATCTGTATTCCACCATGTCGATTCTGGTCGTTGGATATATTGTCAAATATTTGACGATGTCCGTCCGAACAATTTCTGCATCGCTTAGTCAGGTGCATTCCTCACTGGAAGAGGCGGCGCTTAATTCCGGAGCTAGCTGGCTGCAATCATTAAAAGACATTATGTGGCCACTGATCCGGCCATCCATAGTTGCCGGGTGGTTTTTGGTATTCATGCCGTCTTTTTA
>CAZSRN010000287.1:0-2981 GCA_964609115.1 uncultured Veillonellaceae bacterium
GAGATGTCCGGTTGGGTGGCGCCGGTTGTGACGCAAGTCAGGGCTCTGCTGCCGGAAGTTCATATTACAGTAGCACTCATTCCGGATTGGTTTACCAGTGGGCGGGAACGAGAATTCGGTGATCAATTACCGGTAGATCGGGTAGTCGGCGTTTTTACCCTGATCTCGGAAATCTGGAAGAATCGGCGTGCACATGTTGCCAAAAAAAATCTGGTACTTTTTCTGGGCGGAGATGCACTGTACGCAAAGGGACTGGCGGCTTTATTAAAATGTCCGGCCATGGCTTACATGCCGCGTGTATATCATCCTGCAGATTTTTGCCGGATCTTTGTACCGACAGTCGAAGAACGCAATCGGGCCATTCACAAAGGCGCTGAGCCGGATAAAATTGTTGTAGTACCGACTTTGGCGCTCGACAGCGTGAATCCATCGGGAACAGTGGAGGAGATTAGAACACGGTTCCATTTGCCGGAAGAGGCTCGACCGGTGTTTTCACTCATGGCCGGCAGCCGGCCTTCCTATGTTGCCATGAGCCTGGATTTTATGCTGGACATCGCGGAACGCCTGCTGCATGAATATCCTCAAGCCCGGACATTATTGCCGATATCGCCTTTTATCGACAAGGAGATTGTCTTATCGGTTTTGAAGCAACGCAAGATGCAGTGGGAAGCAAGCGCAGGCGGAGAAATTTTTCTGACGGGGCCGAACCAGCGCATTCTATTTGTTTTCACACATAGCCACGATGCTTTTGTTGCGGCCGATATTGCGATTGTATTGCCGGGTACGAACAACCTTCAATGCGCTGCGTTGGGAATTCCGTTTATCATGCTGATGCCGTTGAACTCCATTGAAAATATTCCGTTCGAAGGATTGCTGGGATTGCTGTATCCCAGATTTTTTCCGTTCAATCATTTGAAAAAGTGGATCATTGCCTGGATGAGCCCTCGGATTCCCTATATGTCCATGGTCAACCGAATGGCGGGTCGGATGCTGGCACCGGAACTTCGCGGGGTTTTGACGCCGACGGGGGTGGCGGATACCGCATCGGCTTTGTGGAAAAATACAGAACAGAGGGAAAAATTGCGTTCGGATCTTCTCGAATTGACGCGTGAGCGGGGAGCCGCGCGAATCATTGCGGAGGCTATACGTGAAAATTTCATTTCTGACTAACGGCTACGGGGAAGATCGCACCGGAGCTCTCATCGCTTGTGAATTGCGCCGACTGGCGCCGCAGCATCCTATTGTTGCCGTTCCTATGGTTTCCAGCGGCACTGACTTTCAAAAACATGGTTTCGAGACGGTATGGGAAGGCGCCTTTCCTCCGGGACAAGGTTTTGGCAGCCAGGAGTTTCGGCTGTTTTTGAAAGACATTCCCTACGCACGCGATTATTTTCGCTATTTGGGATTTCTGGCCCGGCGCCGGTCTGAATTCGACCACGCATTTGTGGTCGGCGATGTATTTTTGTTGATACACGCTTATTTTGGATTAGGTAGAAAGTCCGTGTTTCTTGCACTTGCCAAATCGGATTATATGAATCCCCATTCGGCGATTGAGGAATGGGTAATTCGTCGTTTTGCTTCCAAAGTGCTGACCCGGGATGCCTATACGGCGGAAAAAATGCGGGCAAAGGGACTTGATGCCCGTTTTCTCGGTAATCCCATTATGGATGGGATTGGCGAAGCTGGGCCTGAGAAGCAGACGAACCCGCCGGTAATTGGATTGTTTCCGGGAAGCCGGGATGAGGCGGATCATAATTTCCGGCGTATTCTGGCGGTTATCGACGGTGTAGCGGAAGCTGCAGAGTATCTTTGTGCGTTGTCACCGGTGCTGGATATCGAGAAGATGGCTGAGTCGGTGAGAGAGGACGGTTGGATACTTACTGACGGCGGCATGTTACGAAAAGGGGACAAGGCGGTGAAAATGGCCAAGGACCTTTTTGAAACAGTGTTGCATGATTCGACACTCGTCATCGGCATGGCCGGTACAGCGAATGAACAAGCGGCCGGGATGGGTCGTCCGGTCGTTAGTTTTGTGGGAGCCGGCGCCCAGACTACGCCTTCCCGGATGATTGACCAGGAACGGTTGCTTGGCGGAGCGGCCGCACATATTAGTGATTATCCGGAAGGTGTTTCACGCGAAATTTCCTGGTTATTGTCTCATCCGGAAGAAAGGGCGCGACGTGGCGCTATCGGACGGGAACGCATGGGACCGCCGGGTGGGGCAAAAAAAATAGCCGAATTCCTGGTGCAGGAATTCGGACTGGGATAAACCAAAAGCTGTTTTGCTTTGATAGTTTTTTAGGCAAGAGATTGAGTATGGATCGTTCCGACGCTTCGCTTAACCTCCGCTATTCCATACTCAATCTCTTGCCTATATGAATTTTAACATGTGAAAAGGAACCGGAATGAGAAAGCATTGACGTTGCTTATCTGCCTTCTTTCGGTTCTTTTTCTTTCCAGAGTATTTTTGAGACCCCGTAAGCTACCAGTGTGCCAAAAAGCATTCCTGCAGCGAGCTGCAGCTCCGTATGCGCATTCGTCTGTACCCGTGACCAACTCACCAAAGCTGCTATCCCATACCATATCGGCCAGAAACGGGGGTAATATAAAGACAGTACAAACGCCAGAGAAAAGGTTGCCGAGGCATGACCGCTGGGAAAGCCTTCATATCCGCCGGATGGACGAAGTGCAATATCGGCTATGAAATAACGCTTGGACAGTTGAACAACGCCGGTCACGATCAAAGCGACAGACAAATCAAGCAGTACGGGCTGCCAACTGCGCCAACGCCAACCGGCAAAGAACATCAACAGATGAGCCGTGACTTGAAAACCATCATTGACATGATCGCTCAGAAAATGTGCACATTGATCAGGAAAAGAATTGTCGGGAAATAGGACCAGGAAAATGCCGGCAAGGACAAGTGCGGCAACTCCACCTGCCTGGTGCAATACTTTACGTGGCAAAAAAACAATCCTCCT
>CAZSRN010000288.1:0-1605 GCA_964609115.1 uncultured Veillonellaceae bacterium
ACGAAATCGCCCAGAATATCCATTTCATCGCGATATTCATCCGTCGCGTCCACTACGTCGTGCGGCGGGTTCAGTCCCTCTTCAAGCCACAGACGGCAGCCTTCCGCCGCCCAGCGCAAAATGCCCGGCCATTCGCTGCGCAACTGTTCCGCCAAATGATGGTCCCGTTCCCGGGCAGGGATGGTGACCGTGAACGGAATCAGCCGCACACGTCGCCAGATGGCTTCGTCGCAACCCCGAATAACCGGTTTGTGGTTGGTAGCCAGCCACAATTTGAATTGGGGCGCGAATTCAAACCATTCTCCACGCATGAAACGCGCGGCAATCTTGTCCTGTCCGGTCATCTGCTTGATCAGGCTTTCCGCCATGCGGGCCCCGTCGTCGGCCTCCACCGCCGATACGAAGCGAACGCCCCTGAGCGCGGCAATGTCGTTGGGAATCTGCCGGTTCGCATGGACCAGCAAAGAATCCATCGGCAACTGTCGGGCATAGGAATGCAAAATCCCCATGATGGTCGATAAAAAGGTGCTTTTCCCGTTCGCACCCTGCCCGTACAACAAAAAGAGGCACTGTTCGCCGGTGTCGCCGGTCAGTGAATAGCCGACCGCCTTTTGCAAATAGCGTATCAACTCCGCGCGTCCGCCCAGCACCCGGAACAAAAACGAGTCCCATGTCGGACAGTCTGCTGCGGGTTCATACCCGACGGGCGCGACTTTGGTCACGAGCTGTTGCGAATCGTGGGGCAGGAGTGTCGCCGTGCGCAGTTCCAGCAAGCCATTCTGCGTATTCAGCAGCCACGGATCAGCATCGAACTCTTCTGCGGCTGCGACCAGCGTCGGCTGCGTCTCTGCCAGAGACAAGAGGCTTCTCAGGCGGGGCGCGGACTCGCAGCGTCTCGCAAAGGCCGTCATCGCCTTTTGTTGTTTGTCGTCCGGCAGTCCACCGGCCAGCGCCAGAATATGCCGGACAGTCTCGGCAGCCCGTCGCTCCGCTTCGCCGGTAACATCCGTCCGCCAATAGCTGCCTGTCCAGAACAGCCACTTTTTCCAACTGCGGCAGTAGCGGAGCTGTCCGTCTTGCCGCTGGGCAAAGCGTTCGGAATTGCCCAGATCGGTGAAGGGAAACTCTTCCTGCGCGGCGGCGTTCAACCCGTTGGCCGCGTTCACTGCAACGACTCCGGCAACGGTCCCAGAATCGTCAGCACCCGGTCGCCTTTCTCCTGCAACAAAGCCAGGACATGATGCCCGTCGCCCTTGCGGCGCAAAAGCACCATTCCCCGAACTTTTCCCCCGTCGGCGTCGCCGCTTGGGGAAAACTCGCTTTGCGGCAGACTGTCCGGCTCCGCTTGGCGGACATACTCGATGACCTGCGCCATTCGTTCCGGCGGATAAAAGAAAGTCAGATACTGGCCCGGAAAAGGAATCTTCATTTTGGCGGCATGGAACAACAATCCCCAGAGCAAGGAGCCGCCTTCTACAAACAGGTCCACCGGCTGTCTGCCCAAAAGTTCGTCCTCGCCGTCCAACCAATGCAGCCGGAAGAACGCAACATAATCCAGGGAAAAACCGAAATCCTTGCCGGAAAGCCGTTGAGCCGCGTAAATCT
>CAZSRN010000288.1:1615-2976 GCA_964609115.1 uncultured Veillonellaceae bacterium
GTAGGTAGAAACTTTGCCGACCTTGCGGCCCAAGCTCTGCACGACCGGCGGAAAAATGAGCGCGCCCTTCTTATAGTTGGCCAATGTGCTTTGGGTGATGGGCGTACCCAGTTCGGCGCACTTGGCGATGACTTCATGAGGTGTCATGGGAGCCTCCATTTATTTAATATTAACAAATGTTATTATTAATAATAAATCCGAAAGCTATTTTTGTCAAGCGTTGGAAACGGTTGCTCTACTTTTCCTGCCATTTTTTTATTTTGCAGGCTTGGAGCTGTTCCGGTTCAGTGGCCATCGCCAAGGCTTCGTCAATATTGATCACATCGGCCAGACAAAGGGATTCCAATGCCGCATCCATCGTTTGCATGCCCATTTTCCCGCCCATCTGAATAGCCGAATTCAATTGATGCGTTTTCCCTGTCCGGATCAAATTTCGCACCGCGGGAGTCGCCAACAGAATTTCACAGACCGCTGCCCGTCCGTCTCCATCTTTTCGCTGCAGCAGTTGCTGCGAGACAATCCCCTGCAGGATCATCGAGAGTTGCATCCGAATCTGCGGCTGCTGACGCGAAGGAAATACGTCGATAATCCGGTCGACCGTCTGGATGGCATCGGGTGTGTGCAAAGTCGCCAAAACCAGATGTCCCGTCTCTGCCGCCTGAATGGCCGTGCTCATCGTATCCAGATCGCGCATTTCACCCACGACGATGACATCCGGGTCTTCGCGCAATGCCGCCCGCAATCCGCCTGCGAAAGTCTCTGCGTCCACGCCGATTTCCCGCTGACTGATCAGGCTTTTCCGATTGGCATGAATGTATTCGATGGGATCTTCCAGCGTAATGATATTGCAGCGGCGCTCCAGGTTGATCTGATGGATCAGCGACGCGACCGTCGTTGATTTTCCGGAGCCGGTCGGTCCGGTTACCAATACCAGTCCCCGATAAAGCCGGGATAATTGCAGCAAGACCGGCGGTAAACTCAATTCCATGAGCGTGGGAATGCTCTCCGAAATCATTCGCGCCGCAATGGCCACCGAACGCCGTTGACGGTAAACATTGATGCGAAAGCGTCCATACCCCGGTATGGCATAGGAGATGTCCACGTCTCCCGTCTTCTGCAGCTGTCGTTTGTGCTCTTCCATCGCCACTTCTTCGAATAATGCCAGCGTATCCCCGGCTGTCAAAACAGTTGCGCCAAAATCCGCCAGTTCACCATGTTTGCGGATGGTAATCGGCGCACCGGCGAGGCAGTGCAAATCCGAAGCGCCCTGTTCGACGGCGCTGCGAAGAATCTCCGCTATTTTTTTGACCATATGAACCCACTTTCCATTTCACCCTGTACTTTCAAAAGCAAGAAAAAGC
>CAZSRN010000289.1:0-2936 GCA_964609115.1 uncultured Veillonellaceae bacterium
CCGACGACGCGCCAGTCCACCGGTTGATGGAACCGGTCGTCGCAGGGAAAGAAGATGCCCATGTAGTAGGAGGCGTATAGATCGTCAGGCCGCTCCTCGGGTCCGACGAAATGAAGTTCGGGATAGGTGCGCCCGAACAGTTCGGCCAACTCGGGCGCCAACGCGCAGTATACTTCGCACTCGTGGCGGTATTGGAAAGCCATGGAGTAGGGAAACCAGGCCAGCACGTCGCCCAACGTGCCGGTGGGAAACTTGATCAGGACTTTTTTGCCTTTGGCGTCATAGTCGTGGGACCAGGCCAAGTCGTCGTCTCGGAAGACTTCGATCCGGAAGTTGACGAAGTATTTCTTGGTGCTGGTGACGATGACGTTATCGGCCTTCGCGTCGTACAGAGTGACGCAGGCGTCGCGGTCATAGAGCCGCACCCGCCAGTTTCCCTCCGGGACTTTCACCCGGGCCCCGTAGTTGAAATCGTATTCCAACCCTTCAATGTCAGTCTTTCCGGTCAGTTCACCCGCATTGAAGAGCATGTAGGGTTTCTTTTCCGTCTGTGTTTCGTCCATGAACCGTCCTCCTCCTGTCGCCTGATCCCGCAGCAAAATAGAAAAAGCCCATACTAATCTTTTTTAGTATAGGCTTTTAATGGAAGATCTGCCAGTGCTTTTTCACCTCGAAAATGTCACGATTTTTTTATTTTTGCTGCTCGATCCAGTCGACGATTCCATTCACCACGCCAATGGCGAATCGCCGCCTGAGCAGCAGGTCCGTCAGTTGTTCCCGGTCCTCCGGGTTGGAGAGAAAAGCCAGTTCGACGAGCACTGCGGGACAAAGCGTCTGTTTCAGGACCGTGAATCCTGCCGTGGATTTTATCCCCCGGTCCGTCGTTCCGACCGCCTCCACCAGTGCGTTTTGAATGCAGTCCGCCAACGCCTGCCCCGCTTCGCTGCCGCGATAGTACCAGGTTTCGGTTCCGTTGGCTTTCGGATCGGTGTAGCTGTTGCAATGAATGCTGACGAACAGATCCGCGTCCCTTTCATTCGCCAGTTCCGCCCGCCAGGCTAACGCATCGTCGTTCACATCGCCGGTTCGCGTCAACGTCACTGCATATCCGAGCTTGGTCAGCATTTTGCCGGCCAGGCGTGAAATTCCCAGTACGATGTCGGCCTCGCGGCGGCCGTCTGCGCAGGCGCCCGGTTCATAAGCGCCGCTGTGCCCAGGGTCAATACAAATATTCATGTATCAGTCCTCCACTACTTTATCTTTTGAGCATCTGCCGCTCCATAAATTGACGCAGATATTCGTCGAGCCGACGTCGGACAAACTCTATTCCTTTTTCACTGACCTGCGTCACCACGCGCATTTTTAGGCCCCCATCCCGACCGTTGATTTCCTGACGGACGACCTGAAAGTAGCCGCGGTCTGCATATCGCCGCGCCGGTGCGTTACCCGCCAGTAAAATTCCTTCCTGCCGCAAAAACCGAATCAACCGGCTGCGGTCCATGCCGGGAACCGCCAAGATGATTGCGGTTTCACCCAGAGAATATGTCAAGCCCGAAATCTGCGCCTTCATGAAAGGTTTCCTCCCTGTTCCCTTTGTTGCGCTTCCCTCGCCGCCAGTCTTTCCCGCAGTCCTTCCACCAGACTTTTCATCGGTGTCGGGTCGCCGCCGCGCCGAACCGGTGAAACTGTTCTTTTGGGCGAACCATTTTTCCATTTGATGCTGCGCCGCACTTCGATGACATATCCGTCATCTCTGGGAACAACACGCAGATACCGGGCCCCGGACAATCGTTTCAGCTGCTCGCCGACCTGTTCCGCACTCAACCCCAATTCTTCGCTGATTCGGCGTGTCGGCACCACATATCCGCCCAGCACGCGTCCCTGACATTCACCGTTTCGCACGATTTCCGACGTCGTTCGGTCAACGCACCAGAGAAAGCACCAGATGGCATCCCCGATTTCTTTGATGGGCTTTGGCCGCAGCAATTCGCTGGCCACCGGAAAAGTATAATGACGCGGCGAAGCGGTTTCCGTTTCTGTTTTCGCCATGCCTTTCGCCTCCTGTTTTTTAAACCTTTTTCAACTTTTACCGGGATATACTGACAAGGAACGTTCTTTGTACTATCCTGTTGTAACGTCTCTCAAACTGTAACGTCCCTTTGTAACGTCTCTTTGTAATATCCTTTGTAATATCCTTTGTAACGTCTTCTTGATTCTGTGGCGCTATGGAGTCGTTGTTTCCATACGGGTGCCGGAGATTAGATAACGAACCAATTCCCAGCAGGAAATCAAAATACGTCCGCCGACCAGGGTTTTGTGCAGCCCGCCGCGTTTTATCTCAGCCCGGACCAGCCAGGTCGATACACCCAGCGACGCAGCAGCTTCCTTGACGCTATACGCCAGTTTATTCCCCGGAACCAACCGTTTCAGCTGTTGCTGCTCTTCCGGCGTCGGCGCCCACTGCATCTCACCCAATAGATTCCTGCTTTCCGCATTTTCGTTCATTCTGTTTCCCCCTTTTTTCCGTGTTTGCAAAACAACCATTACAGGATAACAGTATTTCGTTTCTGCAACACCATAATTGTAAGTCTCATCCTTTTTCCCTGTCAACTTTTAATCCGGCCATTTTAGGCATATATAGCGGAAAATCAACGCTTTTATGCAGATTAAAAGTGAGATGCGTACTGTTTCGTGAAGATAAATAGTGTAAAAATATTTATTGCAATAATTGTGGGATAATGATATATTTCATATAAAAGGAGGGCGAACAGATGACCCGCAGGGAAACCCCGTTGGATTATCCGTTTCGTGAACGGCTGAAACAACTGCGTAATGAAAAAAAACTCACGCAAAAGCAAATCGGCGAAGCCGTTGATCTATCACCCATCACCGTTTCCGGCTGGGAACTCGGTCGAAGCTTGCCGGATGCACAGACG
>CAZSRN010000290.1:0-2935 GCA_964609115.1 uncultured Veillonellaceae bacterium
GGATCATTTGAAACTACGCGTGGGAGCCAAAATCGCCCTGGGGTTTGCAGTCGTCATCATGATTCAGTTAGCTATGGGGGGAACATCCTATTTCTCGGCCGGAAAAGTGGAAGACCAAGTGGGAGCGATTCAACGCAGCAGCCAACGGGTGGAACAAATAACGGCGGTAGATCAGACCTTTACAGCGGCGGTGCTCGCATCGCGCGGCTATATGTTGTACGGAACGGAAAATTACGCCAAACAGGCGGAAGAACAATATTCGGCGGCGCTCAAGCAAGCGACGGAAGTGTTGAAGATTGCCCGCCCCGAGAAAAAAGCGGATATCGAAAAGCTGATCGAAAACATTAAAAAATACAAGGAGGGTATTCAAGGACAACTGTTTCCGGTAGTTCAGCAGTATTTTCGCGAACGAAATTCAGGCGTGGCGAATGCGGCAGCCTTGAAAGCTCTGGAAGACCGCCAGATTGAAATCGGGAAATCGCTGGCGCCTTTTACCGAAGCCATCAGCAAAACCATGGAAGGACAAGTGAAAGACAACCGGAAGGTAACCAATGAACGCTTGGCGGATTCGGCGGCGACCGCCCAAACAGTGAAAATAACCGCATTAACCTTCAGCGCGGCGGGATTGCTCTTTGTTATTATCATCAGCATTTGGCAGACCCGAATGGTTACCAAACCCATCATAACGGTAAGCGCTCGTATTGACGAGATGGCGCAGGGCCATTTTGACAAGGACATTGACAAGAGCTATCTGAACCGGAGTGATGAGTTCGGCGATATGGGACGTTCGTTTGACCGAATGCTTCGCAGCCTGAGACAGTTGATCGGTCAGGTTTCGCAGAGTGCGGAGCAGTTGGCGGCTTCGTCGGAAGAACTGACGGCCAGCGCCGAACAGTCCGCCCAGGCGTCCAACCAGGTGGCGATATCGGTGACGGAAATGGCGCACGGCTCGGAAAAGCAGGTGTCGGCGGTGAACGATACATCGGCGGTCGTGCAGGAAATCTCCGCAACGATGGAAGAACTGGCGGCTACCGCCCAGGATATGTCGTCGTTGGCTTCCGATGCGGCGAAGGCTACGTCGGATGGACAAGCGTCTGTGGATCTTGCGGTGACGCAGATGAAAAATGTCGGACGGGATGCGCAGAGAGCGCAAGGCGCTGCGGGTGACCTGGAATCCGGTTCCCGTCAAATCGAAGTGATTGTTGGACTGATTTCCAGCATTGCCGGACAGACCAACCTGCTGGCGCTCAACGCGGCTATCGAAGCGGCGCGGGCAGGCGAGCAGGGACGCGGCTTCGCGGTGGTGGCGGAAGAAGTCCGCAAGCTGGCGGAACAATCCGAAACAGCGGCGCATCAGATCAAGGAATTGATCGGGAAGAATGACGCCAATATCAAGAATGTGGTCGATGTCGTAGGCGCAACCCTGCAGGAGATTGAGCAGGGCATTCAACTGGTCAGCAAGGCGGGGGACGGGTTCGGCGAAATCCGGGAAAAAGTGGAATCGGTAACCCGCCAGGTAGAGGAAATATCCAAAGCTATCGGCGAAATTGCGTCGGGTAGCCAACAAATCGTTCATTCCATGAAGGATGTGGAAACGGTCAGCCGCGCCTCAGCCTCGGAGGCGCAGACGGTTTCCGCCGCGACGGAAGAACAATCGGCTTCTACCGAAGAAATTGCATCCGCCAGTCAGGCATTGGCAAAACTGGCAACCGATCTTCAGGGGGCCATGAGCCGGTTCAGAGTGTAGTCAACGCGTAAAATGAAGCAGTAAGGGTCTGCAGAAAAGAAACCGCCTGGGAGTATCCGGCGGTTTCTTTTCCATGTACGGCAGGAAATCGGCAAAGAATGTGGAAAAATAACATGTTTACAGTTGGATACAGCCTGAATCATCACGACTCATTCAGGGGATACGAAAAAGGAGTGAACGGATTTCATGCTTTTGCACCAGATCATTACCACGGGCGAAGAAAATCGGATTGCCTTGCATGGCGATTCTACCGTAACTTATGGACAACTGCGGCGGGAAGTGTCCCGGTATCGGGACTATCTGCATGCGGCGGGAATTTGTCAGGGTGAAAACGTGGGCCTGCTGGTTCGCAATTCCCCGGCTTTTGTATATTCCTATATGGCTATCGTCAGTCTCGGCGCGGTGGTTATACCGATTAATTATCAGCTGACGGCGCAGGAGATAGCCTTTATCATCAAGGATGCCGGCATGAAAAACCTGGTGATCCATCAACCCATAGAAGTGGCGGCAGCGCTGGCTTCCTACGGTTATACAACAGAAGTCGCGCAACACCGGGTGGCGCAGATGGATGAATTTTTGCCTGCGCCGGATTGCCATGCCCCGGTGAGGGATGCGGAAATCAGCGAAAACCAACCCTGTACGATCATCTATACTTCCGGTACGACGGGAACTCCCAAAGGCGCAGTATTGACGCACAAGAGTCTGGTGAGCGACGCCGAATGCTTTTCACAAGCCATGCCGGTTGATGAGACCGACAACATTTTATGCATATTGCCGTTATATCACTGTTTGGCCTGGACCTGCATCATCTTGAGCGGGTTCCTGCATAAATCGTCCGTGACGATTCTGGATACCTTCGTTCCCAAAGATGTGATTGCCGGGATCAAGCGATTTCAGGTGACCGTGATGTATGGAGTTCCGTCGGTATATGCGTTGCTGCTGAAGTCGGCGGAAGCCGATGACCTGAAAAGTTTGCGGCTGTTCATGTCGGGGGGGGCGTCTTTGCCGCAGCGGGTAGCGGAAGATTTCCAGCGCAAGTTCGGTATCGGGGTGACGGAAGGGTACGGGTTGTCGGAAGCCTCGCCGGTGGTTGCCACCAATCCGCAAAACCGGGCCAAACACCTTTCCATCGGTAGGCCGATTCCCGGAGTTTCGGTGCGCATCGTGGATTCCGATGAAAAGGAAGTT
>CAZSRN010000291.1:0-2932 GCA_964609115.1 uncultured Veillonellaceae bacterium
AAACCTTTGACTTTACCCCATACAGAAAGTAAAACGCATCATAATAGGCATCGACCATGATTCTGGAATTTTTTTCGCCGTTGATCTGCAGCAAAAACTCTGCCGGTCGTGAGAATTGCAGCCGCCGGGAAACATCGCGGGAATTTCCCTGGTCGGGAAGCGAATCAATCGGTATATATAGCGAATCGTTGGCAAAATCGAAATCCTTGGTCTTTGCCATGAGGTACAGGTATTTTTCATCGGACTTTGCAAAGAGCGTCACATTTTCACTGGTATACACCGGAGCCGTGTCTTGCCATTCCGTAATGTCGCCGTCCACTTCACTGGCGGTTTTGTCTTTGCCCGGGTCAAACGCCAACAGGCCAAACTGTTGCTCGTTCGCCTGGGGATTGGACCAGAAGGGCCGTTGGCCGGGAAGATCAAAATTCATGGTATTCCAGACCCGTTTGAACCATTCGTCCTGCCAGCTGAATAGGAGGGCGCCGCAGTAACCCTCCGCATAAATGTCCTGCAGCAGGGAAGAGAGGATCTGGCCCTGCTCCATTTCGTCATGTCGTCCTTGATTATACCCGGAATGAATGTTCACATGCGCCATGCCGCGCGCCGCCGGAACGCCCACTTCCGCCACCAGAACCGGCATCGTATGCTGCTTGAATAAATCGCGCAGGTACGCCCGATAGGTATTGATTTTGCCCGAATCATCCTTGAACTCGGCGTAACTGCGCTGGTAATTCAGGAAATCCGGATAATACGGATACACATGATAGGAGGCGAAAATGCCGGGTTTGAATTCGCTGCGCCCCTTGATATGCTCCATGTTCACTTCTACTTTGTCTTCATTGCTGAACGGTTCATTGGGATGTTTAACGATATCGGTTGTTAGCCAGTTACTATAGCTGACCGGACGCAGCATGTTATATTTTTCATATTCATACGTCAGCACTTTATCGCCGACTTCGCATAAAAACGCTTCAAAGGGAGAGGCCTTTTCCGTATAGAGAAACTTGCCGCTGTAGTTGTTTTTGTTCGGGTTTCGTTTGTTCGTCCGGATCACGAACATGGGATCCCATTCAATGCCCAATATCCAGCCGATGACGTATTCCGAAACATCACTTTTGTATTCTCCGCTGGGTTGGCCGGGTTTTTCGGGCAGCGTGGCGCGCCCGTGCAAAACATCGACCAATTCTTGTGCATCGGCGATGAATTCCCGTTTAATCTGTGAGTTGTTCGAATGTGCATCTTCCAGTATCCGGATCGATTCTTCCCGCATATAAACGCCCTGCAGCAAATACAGGGGATTTTTTGCGGTTTTGTTAAACTCGTGCAAGGCATCATAAAAATCGGGTTTGAGCGTAGTATAGACCCGAATCACCTCGGCATTCATATCGCTGATGTTTTGAAACCAGCGTAAATATTCCGCCTTGGTAATGGCATATTCGCCCGGAAATGTCCCGGGCTTTCCTACTCCGACATTGACCCCTTTCAAGAATTTTTTCTGCCAACGCCCCTCCGAATAAATGGTGAAATCTCGACCGTCAATCTTCGCGATATAGCGGGCCTTGTCCGCCTGATTTGCGGGCAGAGGTGCAGCCGCTGCTGCAACCGGTGCGATGAGGACAGCAAAAGATAAGACTGCCGCCACAAATAGGTTCGCTACTTTGCCGCCAATTATCGGTTTATTGTTCATATTTTATCCTCCCCGGTGTTTCCATCTGTGATTGGTATTTGCATATCCTGTTTTCGTGGTCAATTGGAAGCGCAAAATCCAGCAACAACAGTGGCTTAAACCTTTACATCTCTATGATACCAGAAATAATTTTTCATGAATACTCTCTACAATCCACTCAGAGCGATTTTTCATGAACTTCAGATTTTTGGCTTATTTTATTACAATTTTAGCAAACAATTTTTATTCTGCTGCAACAATGATTTATGCATAGTGCTAGCCCGATCCCGTTTGATACTGTTTATGCCGGGCGAACCACATAAAAAACGGCAGCGTAGGCTGCCGTTTTTTATGTTCAGTCCATATAATATCGGGGCAAGTAGGAACCTTTGATGATTTTCATCCAGCTTCGATATTCCTGCGCATCCTTGGCGCTGATCGCCAACGATTCCCTGATTTTAGCGATCAGCTCGGTTTGGGGCGGATTTTCATATTCTTCGGATACTCCGATGGCCAGAAGATTGGAATATATGATTTTTCGTGAAAGCTCGTCGGAGAATATCGTGCCAATCTTGGATAAGGGCAACGGAACTTTATTGGTTTGCCAATCCTTGACGCCGGTCTCCTGCTCAAACAAATTCATCATTTTGACTTCCGGCAAACCAAAACTGCCATCCGCCGTGGCAACCTGATAAGCAAGTTTCATGAATGATTCTTTTTCCTGATAATTTTTTAGTTGTTCAAGAAACACAATTATCCCCCTCCCAAAAAGTAATTGCGAACTATTGCGGGAAATTCGGATCTCAAGTATATTGTAACCAGACATACGCCATATTACTAATATCTATTCAATCATTATGATATATTATTTAAATATACCAATGTAAGGAGGATTACGATGGATATTCGGCAATTGAGATATTTTCAGGCGATCGCCGAAGAAGGACAAATTTCCAAAGCTGCCAAACGTCTGAACATAGCCCAACCCCCCTTAAGTCAGCAACTCAAGTTGCTGGAAAGCGAGCTAGGGGTCGTTTTGGTGGAACGAGGCCCCCGTCAAATCCGGCTGACCGAGGCTGGACGCCTGTTGCAGGACCGGGCTGCCCAGTTGCTTGAGCTGATGAAAGCGACCACATCTGAACTGCAGGACCTAAGTTCCGGCGCTAAAGGAAGCCTGACAATCGGTGCTGTCGCTTCAGCCGGCGCCACTTTTTTGCCGGATCGGATTCGGAACTTTCATCAGCGGTATCCTCAAGTAACATTCCA
>CAZSRN010000292.1:0-2930 GCA_964609115.1 uncultured Veillonellaceae bacterium
GCATCAGCGGGCTGCCTCCTCTCAGCATTGGATCTGAACCATTGTCGGTTCTGGAACATTATTACGTGATGCTGGCCGTGGGACTGCTGGTGTATCTGTTCTGCCGCTGGCTGACGAACAGCCGTTTTGGCATGATTCTGCGGTCGGTGCGCGAGAACGAGGGTCGCCTGCAGTTCTTCGGTTTCAACCCGGCGACGTTCAAGCTGACGATTTTTGTGATTTCCGGCATGATTGCCGGATTGGCCGGCATGTTGTACGTTCCAATTCATTCCTTCGTTTCTCCCGGCAATATCGGCGTTGTTTTTTCCACTTCAGTACTCGTATGGCTGGCTGTTGGCGGTCGCGGTAACTTGACCGGAGCCATGGTCGGAGCTTTTCTGATTACCTGGATGGAAAGTCTGCTCTCCGAGCAGTTTGAAGATGTCTGGCTGTTGGTTCTCGGCGTAGCCATGCTGGCCATGGTCATGTTTTTTCCGAAAGGGCTGGTCGGTACCCTGCTGGATTGGCAGTACTCCCGCAAAGTGGACCGGCAGTTGGAACAGATGCATGCAGAGGATGACGAGATGGGTTTGACAGAAAACGATTTCGCAACGGCGAAAGGGAAGGTGTAACGCATGGCTTTTTTAGAATTGCAGGATGTCAGCGTGAGCTTCAGCGGGTTTCTGGCCGTGGATCAGGTGTCCTTGTCAGTGAGCGAAGGGGAAACGCGGGTCATCATTGGACCGAACGGGGCGGGGAAAACGACGATCATTGATATGATTACCGGAAAAACGGCGCCGACCAGCGGTAAAATTTTGCTTGCCGGAGCGGATATCACCGGGCTCAGTCCACATGAGATTGCCGGGAAGTATAAGGTGGGGCGCAAGTTCCAGGGGCCGAACCTGTTTGACTATTTGAGCGTGTATGAAAATATCGAAGTGGCGCTTTCCGGGCACAGCAGCGTTCTAAAAACGTTTCTTTACCGCAAGAACAAGGCGATTGCCGATGAAATCAAAACGATTCTGGAACAGATCAACTTATTCGGGAAGCGGGATGTAATTTCAACTTCCTTATCGCACGGCGAGCGCCAATGGCTGGAAATGGGGATGGTGATAGCCCAGAAGCCGCAGCTGATAACCTTGGACGAGCCAACGGCGGGAATGACAGCCGATGAAACCTATAAAACCGGTGAAATGATCAAGACGATGATGAAGGACAAAACCGTCATTGTCGTAGAACACGATATCGACTTTGTGGAGCAGATCGCGGAGACCGTGACCGTTCTGCATCAGGGGAAACTCCTGGCGGAGGGAACCTTTGCCGAGATCAAGAGAAACCCGAAAGTAGTGCAGGTGTATCTCAAAGATGATGACGAGGAAGTGGCGTAATATGCTTGAGGTAAACGCTGTATCGGTCAGTTACGGAAAAAGCCGGATCGTGAATAAAGTGTCCTTCGCCGTGGATTCCACAGAAAAGCTGGCGATTCTCGGCAGAAACGGAGTGGGCAAGACCACGCTGCTCAAAAGCCTGATTGGGTTGCTGCCCATGCAAAATGGCTCGATCAGTCTCGGGGACGTGAACCTGACGAAAATGAAAGCCTATGAGCGGGCCTGCAGCGGGATTGCCTATGTGCCGCAGGGACGGGAGATCATTCCGAATATGACGGTCAAGGAAAATCTGGAATTGGGCGCACTGGCCCATACAAAAGACATCAAGGATCGCATGGAAGAAGTTTTTGACTACTTCCCGATTTTGCCGGAGCACTTGCACCGCAAAGGCGGCGTGCTGTCGGGCGGACAGCAGCAACAACTGGCGATCGCCCGGGCGTTGATGAGTCATCCCAAAACCTTGTTGCTGGACGAACCCACGGAAGGGATCCAACCCAATGTGGTGGCCGAAATCGGCAATATCCTGAAACGCATTCACACGGCCATGCAGATTCCCATCGTCATTGTGGAACAGAACCTGAAGTTCGCCAAGAAACTGGCGGATCGCTTCATTGTGATCCAAAAAGGGGAAATCGTAGCCGGCGGAGCGACGGAAGAACTGACGGATGAGGTTATTCATCGATATCTTACGGTATAAACGTTATAATATGGATATGAGATGGATGCCGTGAAAGGGGTCGATGGGATGTCCCTAATGCAAAAGACGATTCAGGAGCTGGCGCCGCTATTGCAGAGCAAAGCCGTATCGCCGGTGGAGCTGGTTCGCGAGTGTCTAGAGAGAATCAAGCAAACAGAGCCTATCCTCAATGCGTATATCTCCGTTCTGGATAAATCCTCGCTGCAAGCGGCGGAGCAGGCGGAGCAGGAAATAATGCAGGGAAGGTATCGGGGGCCTCTTCACGGGATTCCCTACTCGGCCAAGGATTTATATATGACTCGTGGCGTTCGGACGACAGCCGGATCGGCGATTCTTGCCGACAGCGTTCCTGAAGTTAATGCCGCAGTAGTCGATCGCATGGAAGAAGCCGGGGCCATTCTGGTCGGAAAAAACAATTTGCATGAATTTGCCTATGGCACGACCAGCGAAAATGATCATTTCGGGCCGTGTCATAATCCGTGGGATCCTCGTATGATAACCGGAGGTTCGAGCGGTGGGTCGGCTGCTTCAGTGGCGGCAGGCAGTTCGACATTTTCACTTGGCACGGACACTGGCGGTTCCATTCGGATTCCCTCGTCTTTCTGCGGTGTGGTCGGTATCAAACCGACGTATGGCAGGGTCAGCAAACGGGGTGTGATTCCGCTCAGCTGGTCGATGGATCACACGGGGCCCATCGCTAAGTCCGTGTGGGATGCGGCGGCGGCGCTATCGGCGATGGCCGGTTATGACGCCGGTGATGCCGGCTGCGCTGATGTGGCGGCAGAGAATTACACAGCGGGGTTGGCTGGCGCAAAAGCCCTGAGTGTAATGGATCTGACCGTTGGAATATGCCCGCAGTATTATTC
>CAZSRN010000293.1:0-2906 GCA_964609115.1 uncultured Veillonellaceae bacterium
GAACTTGAGGGCTTGAAAATCGCCCATATGACGGATGTGCATATTGGCGCCTATGTTTCAACCCGTGACGTAAAAAAAATGGTGAGTCTGATGCAGCAGGAGTCGCCGGATCTGCTGGCGATTACCGGAGATTTTGTCGATGATGTTTCGCTGTTGCCGGATGTGATGGAGATGATGCAGCCTTTTTTGGCCTCCCTGCCGTTGGGCGCCTGGTTTTGCATGGGCAACCACGAACATCGACGGGGCGCAGCGCCTATTCGGTCCATGCTGCAAAAGAACGGTATTCATATTCTGGATAATCAGCACCAGCGTTTACCTTTTGGCAGTGGACATTTTGCCCTTGCTGGAGTGGACTATCCCGTAGGAGCCTCGACGGCAGTGCGTCCGGAAGTCGCCCGGCGCTTTTTGGAATCAGCCTGCGACCGGATTGCGGATACCGATTTCACGATTCTTATGGCGCATCATCCGGATTTTTTACCGGCTGCTTTTGAACGCAAGGTGGACTTGACGTTGGCGGGACACACGCATGGAGGCCAAGTCGGCTGGGGCCGGAAGTCGGCCCTGGATTTCCTCTATCCCTACATGCGCGGCGTTTATCAGGAAGGCCAAAGCATTGGCTTCGTCAGCAGCGGGGCGGGACATTGGATGCCGTTCCGGCTCAACTGCCCGCCGGAGGTCAGCGTGATTACGTTGAAACGCAAAATTGCATAGCCGGTTTCTATTGTAACGGCTTGCCAGAAATCTTTATTCAGTGGTATAATGTCTTTCATTGGTGGATATATATCTTTAACTGTTGCACAAATTTATAAACTGGGTCAGGAGTGAGAACATGACAGATACGAAATCCAATTATTATCTTGTGCGGGAAGAAATTTTGCCGGAAGCCATTAAAAAAACAATCAAGGTAAAAGAGCTGCTGAAAAAAAATGAAGTGCGAACGATCAACGAAGCGGTGGAAAAACTGAACCTAAGCCGTAGCGCCTACTATAAGTACAAGGATTATGTATTTCCCTTCTACGAAGCCAGCAAGGAGAAGATCGTCACGGTGGTGCTGTTGCTGGAACATCGTTCGGGTGTACTGTCCAAAGTGCTGAATGTGATTGCGGGCGAACACGGCAGTGTGTTGACCATCAATCAGGGAATTCCGCTGCAGGGCGTTGCCAATGCAACCTTGTCGATTGAAACGGTGGAGTTGGCCATTGATTTGGAGGCTTTGCTGGATAAAATACGGGTAATCGAAGGAGTCAAACGCCTGGAAGTTCTCGGACAGGCTTGAGAAAGCGAAGGAAGGGAAAAACATGGATAGCGTGGTTAAAATCGGATTACTGGGCTTCGGGACGGTAGGAACCGGCGTAGTTCAGATTCTGCATGATAATGCGTCTTTGATTGCACAACGGTCGGGCGCTGTAATTCAGATCAAAAAAATATTGGTGAGGGATCTCCATAAAAAGCGTTCGTTGGCTGCCGAGGCGGAAATAACCGCCGACCCGGCTTCGATTCTCAATGATCCTGAAATCAGCATTGTCGTAGAACTTTTGGGCGGCGAGGAACCGGCCCGCTCCTTGATGCTGCAGGCTCTGAAAAACGGTAAACACGTGGTGACAGCCAATAAGGATGTCATTGCGAAATATGGCCGGGAACTATTTGACGCAGCGGAGCAGAACAATGTGAGTTTGCTGTTCGAAGCCAGCGTGGGCGGCGGAATTCCCATTATCCGACCGCTAAAGCGCTGTCTGGCGGCGAATCGGATTTTCGAAGTCATGGGCATTGTCAACGGAACAACAAACTATATGTTGGACAAGATGACGCTGGAAGGCGTTGATTTTGCCACGGTACTGGCGGAAGCACAGGCCAAGGGATATGCCGAGGCTGATCCGACGGCGGATGTCGGCGGCTTGGATGCGGCGCGCAAAATTGCAATTTTGGCATCCATTGCCTTCGGCAGCCGGGTGACGCTGGCGGATATTTCTGTGGAAGGCATCACGGGAATTGAACCGGAAGATATCGACTACGGCCGGGAATTGGGTTATGTGATTAAGTTGTTGGCCATCGCGCAGGAAACGGAAAAAGGGGTCAATGCCCGGGTTCATCCGGCATTTCTCCCGCAGACCCATCCGCTGGCCGCAGTCCGCGATGTTTTTAATGCCATTTTTATCCGTGGAGACGCTGTCGGAGAAACGATGTTCTATGGCCGGGGAGCGGGTTCGTTGCCGACCGGAAGCGCCGTGTGCGCGGATATTATGGAAATCGTCCGCGACATTTGCCATGGATCGTCCAGCCGGATTTTGTGTACCTGCTTTGAGGAAAAGCGGATTTCACCGATTTCTGAAACCTCATCGCCCTATTACATTCGTGTGATTGCCGAGGATCGTCCCGGCGTCATGGCGGCGATTGCCGGAGCGTTCGGCGATCATCAGGTCAGCCTGCAGTCAGTTATTCAGAAACGCCGTGTGGAGGCGAGGGCTGAAATTGTGCTGATCACCCACAAAGTGAATGATGCTGCGCTGCAAAGGGCCGTGCAGACTTTGAACGGGATGGCTGTGGTTCATAAAGTGTCCACGGTTCTCCGGGTGGTAGGCGATGATGCAGAATAACCGCCGGGCGCGGGTCCGGATTCCTGCCACGACGGCCAACTGTGGTCCGGGATTTGATACTCTGGGTATCGCCTGCACTCTTTACAATGAAGTAGATCTGGAATTGACCGGTCCTGAAGGCAACGTGAATATTGAGGTGACGGGAGACGGAGCGGAATCGTTGCCGCTCAACGACCGCAATCTTGTTCTCCGCTCCGTGCGGACGGTATTGGACCGCGCGAACCTTCCACCAGCCGGCATTCAGCTGAAGTTGCACAACAATATTCCGTTGTCCAGAGGACTGGGCAGTAGTTCCGCCGCGATTGTCGGCGG
>CAZSRN010000294.1:0-2906 GCA_964609115.1 uncultured Veillonellaceae bacterium
CAGATATCGATGCGGGAACCTATGAGTACACCTCCTTCCTTCCCCGACCATATCCTTCGGTGTTCAGACCATGTTGGGAATGCACAATGCATTTCACTTTTATATGATTTCGATAGTAATTTTGATATTCCTGCAAGATTTTAAAAAAAATCTAACTTTTTTTTTCAAAATTTCGCTCCCCTAGTATTATAGCCGCAAAATCATCAATTGCGCAAGGGGGTACCAGTAATCCCATCGGCAAAAATCGCAGCCAACCGGAAGGGGGATGCGCTTGCCAATAACGGGACCGCGCCTTTTCCGTTGATCCATGTTCATCAATCAGAATGATTTCATCAATCTGAGCTTGCTCCAGCAAGGGTTGCAGCAAATTTTGCACAGTGGCCGATGCCGTCTGATTGCCCAAGATCACATTCCGGCAATCGTATGTATGGAGCAATGCAGTTACCGTGGACAAGAGCTTCTCCGGCGCCACAATTCCCTGCTACAAAGGACCTTGCTCCTGGTCAACTACAGCCACGCCGCACTTTTCCCGCCCGGGATCTACCGCGACGACTCGATTCCTCTTCATAGGGAAGGAGATAGTGAGCGCACCTGAATCTCGATCCTCAAAGGCCCCGCCGAAAAAATCTTTTCACTGGTTTTCGCCGCAACTTCCACATTTCCCTTCATGCGACGCAACTGGCTCACGGCATCATAATACTGTTCCATCGATACAACCCCTACGGTTCCTTGCAACGGATCAGGGATGACGCCCTGTTTCACCGCGATTTCATTCACTCGTTGTAAAAATATAGAAAGAAGTTGTTCCGCTTCATTGGCTTCACCATTATATACAATCCGATCTATCAGCAGTATTTCGCCCTTCGCATAAATCTGTCGATTGGGAAAAACCTCAAATTGTCCGATGACCGGTTCTCCCACCACGACATTGCCGGCGGAAAGAAGTCGTAAAACAATAGGTTCGGGTTTTTCCTGCAAAAACTTGATGACCTCTTCCGCATGCGGCTTCGCAATAAAAATCAAATCAATCTGGGAATCTTTGATCTGGAGCCGGTCCCTCAACCGCTGGTTGGCAGCATTCAAATAATCGCCGATCCGGCGCTCAATATCGGTCCGAGAACCTCCGCCCTGAATCACATTCACTGCAACAACCTCTCCTGCCCGCAGAATGATGGTACCTTCCCTTACTGTTGCAAGGCCACGACGCAGAGTGGCTGTAAGTTCGGTCAGTCGATCCATATCTTTTTGCAATTCTTCCCTGGACAGATTTAGCGCCGCAATGCGTTCATCGAGAGCCTGTTTGTTGGCCTGCAGCGCTTGCAATTCTCTCGTAATGCCTGCAATCCGCTCGTTTGTCGTCGCATACTCGATGTTTTTCTTTTCCAGTTCGGCTCGAGCAACTTTCAGCGCCTCTGTCCGCGCATCCACTTCCGCAGATAATTCATGGGTTTGCTTTTTGAGTGCTTCCATCCCGAACAACGCCGTCCGCACATCATAAGAAATAATCGCCAATACGCTCAATGTAGAACCGGCAATCAGAATACCTGTCAAAATAGTAATAATGATGGACGTGTAACGCGGTCGCAAGCCCCAGAGGGTCATCCTGCGTTTGCCCACGCGAGTACCGATGCGATCGCCTAAAAAAGCGATAATGCCACCGGTAATGGCTATGCCCAGAATCAATGTTATCCCAAACATTTACTTCTCCTTATTTTACTTCGAAGCCCGGTGAACGAGGTAGGCTCCGGTGAGAATGCCGAGAAAATTTGGAATCCAGACTGCCGTGAAGGCCGGTAATGTGCCGCCCTGCCCGAGCGCCATGGCCATACTCATGATGGCATAATAAGTAAAGATAACAATGACACTGATACCCAGTCCGATAGAAGAACTGGAACGTTGCCTCTGAATGCCCAGAGGCACGCCGATCATCGAAAAGATAAAGCAGGCAAACGGCACGGCAATCCGCTGATGCAGTTCCACCTCAAAGAATCCGGTTCGCACCTGTTCTCTTTTTAAGATTTGGATATGCTGTTTTAATTCACGGATGGTCATTTCTTCAGGTCGCTTCTGATCCCGCGAAATTTCGGCCGGTATTTTTTCCACCGGCATGGCCTGTTCTTCAAACCGCATCGTACGCTCAATCTTTCCATCTACTGTCATGTCATAGACAATTCCATTGAGCATCGTCCAGCCGCCAGCCTTCCAAACTGCCTTCTCCGCATTTTCGATCCGAACCAGATGATCCTTGTCATATTCTTGAATGGTAACACCCTGCATCAGGCTAAGATCTTCGTCAAATCGCCGCGCATAAGTCAGACGTTCCATTTTGCCGCCGGCAATATCTTTGATTACAATGTGCTCCTGTGATTTTGGGCGCGTATTTTTCATAATCTCATAATGGACAATATATGAATAGGCCGCATTCGCTCGCGGCACCATGACTTCATTAAATATCATGGAAAAAATACTAACCCCAAATGCTACCAAAAAAACCGGCGTAGCCAAGCGATAAAAACTTAACCCGCCACATTTCATGGCAACAATTTCACTGGAACTGGATAATCTGCCAAAAGCCATCAATGAAGCCAGCAACATGGCCATAGGAAAAGTCAGTGCAATAATGCCCGGTAAACTGTACGCCAATAATTTGGTGCAGGTCCACAGAGAAGCCCCATACTGGCTGATGTATTGAGCAATGCGAAACAGCGGGCCGGTTCCGACGAGGATGCTTGCAAATACACAGATACCAAAAAAGAATGGCCCCAATAGTTCTTTTAGGATATAGCGGTCAAGAATGCGCATCTAGTGCTCCTTGTTCGATTTTTATAAGTAAAATTTATCGCCGAGGTAAAATTTGCGGGCGACTTCACTGTCGATGATCGTTTGACTGTCACCGGAAATAAGGA
>CAZSRN010000295.1:0-2901 GCA_964609115.1 uncultured Veillonellaceae bacterium
AGTCGGATATTATTACACAGGCAAGGGCGCTTTCAGCATGCTGACGGAGGAAATTGCCCGCTATAAAGTACGGGATGTTCAATCCGTTCCAGTTGTCGTAGCGGCAACTGCCAGTGCCTACGATACAATAGTGACGATGTTTCTCGAAGATGTCGGCACCGTTTTCGTGGTTGAACCTGGCGGTATACTGAAGGGTGTTGTTTCCCGAAAAGATTTGCTAAAAGTTGCGATGGGAAGCCGTGATCTTCAAAAGATTCCTGTGCAGGTATTAATGACAGGGATGTCGAAAATGATTATAACCGATCCGGATGAACCAATTCTGGCTGCGGCGAAAAAACTGGTAGATGGAGAAATTGACAGTCTGCCGGTAGTGCGACCTATGGGAACCGCAGATGAAAAGGCGTTTGAAGTGGTCGGCCGATTGACAAAAACCAATATCACCCGTTTGCTTGTCGAAATGGGACAGGGAAAAAGGAGGTAACCGTCATAGCCGCATTACCTATTATTTACGCATTGTCTGATTCTATCGGCGAAACGGCGGAAATGGTCGCCCGTGCTACAGCCAGCCAATTTGATTCGGGAAAGTTTGACATTGTCAGAATTCCCTATATCACTTCCGCTGTGCAGATCAAGGAAACTTTGCGTGAAGCAGCGAAGCATCCATGCGTAATTTGTCATACTTTGGTGTCTCCTGATTTACGGGAGGCATTACTGGAAGAAGCTCAGAAATATGACCTTGTCACAGTAGATATAATGGGGCCGATGATTCGTGCGATCCAATCGGTGGCAGACATGACACCGAAACTTAAACCCGGCCTGATTCATCTTCTTGATCAGGATTATTTCAAAAGAGTTGAGGCCATTGAGTTTGCTGTAAAATATGATGATGGAAAAAATCCTTGGGGTTTATTAAAAGCAGATTTAATTTTAGTTGGAGTGTCAAGAACTTCCAAGACACCCCTCAGCATGTATCTGGCGCATAAAAAAATCAAGGTAGCGAATGTGCCGTTGGTACCTGAAGTTCCTCCTCCGGATGAATTGTTTCAAGTTCCCCCGGAAAAAGTCGTCGGGTTGGTCATTGATTCCCGCAAACTTAATGAAATTCGCGCCGAACGACTTAAGATTATGCGATTGCCGCCGGATGCCAATTATGCAACACTGAATCGTATTGGCGAGGAACTCGAATATGCAACAAAAATTATGGAACGTATCGGTTGCCCAATTATTGATGTTTCAAACAAAGCAATTGAGGAAACCGCTAACAAGATTTTAGAACTTGTTTTTAAAAATGGGCATTCATGAAAACACAAAAAATCCCGACCACATTGGCCGGGATTTTTATTTTTGTAGTTGTAGTTAGTTCACAAATTCCTTGGTTTCAACATTGTATTTTACAATATCAGAGCCAACAGGAGCAAGTCCGGGTTGTATGACTCTTACGTTGCCTCTAAAAACGGCCACTTTGGTTTTCCAGTTATAATCTACTTTGTCGGAAGTGATTTGGAGGTCGGTTCGTTGGAAGTCAGCCCCTCCTTCAATCATTGCAACATCTTGTCCAAAAACAACGTAGGCGGATTCACCCCGAAAGGTGACATCATATTGCTTTAACAACCAACCGCCGGTACCCCAAAACTCCAATGTGGATAATTTTACTTGGGCCTTGTCTCCGGCGATAAAGCCGTTTTCAACATTAATTACGATGTTTCCGCTCACTACATATTGGCCGGTTTCCACATCAAAATATTGTTTGTCGGCACGAAAATATTTGTTGTTGACAGCTGCAAAGCTGGTGGAAACAAACGACAACAGCAATATCGCGATTAAAATAGATACACGAAATTTTTTCATAACAGGCTCCTCACTTTTGTAAAAATATTAGGGTATTTATATTATATCAAAATTTGTCTTCCATGTGCTGGAAATCACAGGGGTACAATATGGATGATAATAAATCCATTATGGTCCAAAAAACGAAAAATTATTCTTTTAGCAGGATACTTAATAGTTTTATCGAATAATATGAGTACTATGATAAAATATTCCGCTTCCGACGATTTTATCGATAAGTTGCGGACACAGGCTGATATTGTTGCGATTATATCGGAGTATGTCCCGCTGAAGAAAAAAGGTCGGAATTATTGGGGTTGTTGTCCTTTTCACCAGGAGAAAACCCCTTCTTTTTCCGTGGCGCCCGACAAAGGGTTTTTTTATTGTTTTGGCTGTCAGGCGGGGGGCGATGTATTTCGTTTTCTCATGCGGATGGAGAACCTTGGGTTTGGTGACGCGGCCAAATTATTGGCGCAAAAACTGAATATACCGGTACCGGAAAAAGAACGCTCGGAAGCTGAAAGGCAACGGGAACGGGAAAGAGAAGATGTCTTTTACGCCAATGCTTTGGCCCGGGATTTCTTTCATGCATGTTTGGTCAAAACACCATTAGGGATCAATGCGTTGGCCTACCTTGTAGATCGAGGGCTTTCAGTCGAGACGGCTGAGAATATGAAAATGGGTTTTGCACCGGATTCATGGGACAAACTTTCCGTTGCTCTGCAAAAACGTGGTGTGAAGCCGGAGGTTTTAGTTAAAGCAGGATTGTCGATTCCACGGTCGCAAGAAGGTGTATATGACCGATTCCGTAACCGGATTATGTTTCCCATTGAGGATATTCGCGAGCGGGTGATCGGTTTTGGCGGTCGGGTTATGGACGGATCTCAGCCCAAATATCTTAATAGTCCCGAGACCCCTGTTTTTAATAAACGAACCGTGTTGTTCAATATTCCACGCGCGTACCGGGCGATCAAGGAATCCGGCCAAGCTATTGTTGTTGAAGGTTATATGGATGCCATTGCACTGGTTTCTCATGGAATACCGAATGTCGTGGCTTCACTTGGAACTTCTTTT
>CAZSRN010000296.1:0-2888 GCA_964609115.1 uncultured Veillonellaceae bacterium
ATCTCAAAATTATGGGCGCTTCATTGCCCATGGGAATGTTAACGGGGATTTATCCGGAACTGCAGGCAACGGGGCTGTTGGACTTTACTGGACAATTAACTGGAAATCCGGGTGCTGTTGGTGTTGCCGGTCATTTTTTGGCGCGGGACGGAAAGGTTTTGCAACAGCCTTTTGGAAAGGCTTCAGGAAATTTGAACTTCGCAGGCGGAGAATTGGCGCTTAATGGGGTTGAAGTTCAGAATGGAAAAAGTTCGCATGAAATCAACGGACGTGTCGCTTTATCGGGTACTCGGACCATTGACATGAAAATAAAAACCCATGCCGCGAGAGCAGAAGACATCGCAGCGTGGCTGGCTCCAGGCGAGCCCTTGACCGGCAATATTGAGAATGAAGTGGCTTTGGGAGGCACTCTGGATTCAATTGAAGCGAATGGAAAGTTGACGCTGTGGGAAGGGAGTTATCGCGGGTTTCTATTATCCAAGGTTTCCGGCTCTTACCGCCGCAGCGGCGGGGTACTATTCCTGCCGGAACTTCAAGTTGATTCGTTCAATGCGAAAGCGGTGCTGTCAGGAACGATGGATCAAGAGCAACGGCTGAATTTTACAGTGGTTGCGCAAGAGGTGGAAACCGCATACGTTCAACTGCAATATCCTTATCCCGTCCAAGGAAAACTCAGCTTAAAGGGGCTTTTGACAGGAACCGCACAGGCGCCGGAGCTGAGCGGAGAAATAATGGCTCGTACTTTGCGCTTGAATGGACAGGATCTTTTTGATATCGGCGGCCATATTGTTTTGCGACAGGATGAGATCCAGGTATCGTCTCTACAGTTTTTGCTGGGGAAAGGACAAGTCCGTGCCAATGGGGGCTATAGGACAACAACAGCTGAAGTATACGGCGGACTCTCCGTTGAAAATGCGGAAGTCGGAGGACTGCTGGCTATTCTGAATACTCCGTTGAAAGGAGCGTCCGGGCGGCTGGATGGACAAGTGGCGTTGACAGGGACTCTGGACAACCCGGCCATTCAAGTGTTTGGAACATTGCATGCCGGACGGATCAAGGGGTATGCTCTCGACAGTATTGATCTGAATGTTTCACTACGCAACAATGTGATTTCCATCCAGGATTTTCGTGCCCGTCAGGGAACCGGCTTTATTGTTGCAAAAGGAACGGCTGATATGAAAGGCCCTTTAGCCATGGAGATTGGCGGGCGTGATGTTGATGCCGGGATTTTGGCGGCATGGTTGGATTCCACGACGGAAATTCAGGGGAAAATGGATTTCGTGGCGCAAATTGGCGGAACGGCAAAAGCACCAAGGGCGGGTTTGTCACTGGACATCAAAAACGGTGGCGTGACGAATGCGACCTTTGATGAACTATACGGCCTGTTTGTCTTGCAGGATGAAGTGATTCAGGTAAATCAGCTTTATATCACCAAAGGCGGAAATCGGGCCAGCGCCTATGGAAAGCTGCCGCTTAAGGCTTTGAAAAAGCAGGAACGTGTGAAGGCAACGACAGCGGATGCTATGGATTTAAAAATTCGTCTGGATCAGGCAAATTTGAGCATTTTACCGTTACTGTCACCCGAAGTTCAGTGGGCAACAGGAGCTACCCAAGGAGAGATGTCTATCGGCGGCACCTTGGAGCATCCAATTTTCGGCGGGCGTATTTCTGTGGTCAATGGATCGATGAAATTAAAATCGCTGGCAGATCCCTTTGAAAAACTGGGGATTGATATTCAATTCGAAGATGATAAAATGAACGTGACCCAAGTCTCGGGCTCTATGGGGGGAGGGACCTTTTTGTTGAAGGGCGCCGCCACGCTCAATGGGAGTCAGGGACTTGCCGCCTATGACGCGCTTCTTGTGTTTGATCGACTGGGAATCCGACATAAATATTTTAAGGGCCCATTAAACGGCACGATCCAGTTGGCGCGACAAAACGGCAAGCCGACGATATCGGGGAAATTAGTGTTTGACAACATGACGCTCAATATTCCCGGCATACCGGATGCTCCACAAAGTCAATTAGATGTTGCGATGGACGTAGACTTGGTTGTTGGCAAGAATGTGCGGGCTTATTCTCCTTCCTTATATGATATATGGGTTGTAGGGGGCCTGCATTTGGGCGGTACGGTGCACAATCCGAAAATAACAGGCAAGATTAACCTGGTCAGAGGAAGTGTAGAATATATTGGGTCCCGCTTTCGAATTTCGGAAGGGTCTATTGATTTTCCCAGGCCACGTTCGATGGATCCGCAGGTTCACTTGGAGGCCTACGCCAATTTGTCCCAAACCAAAGTTTTGCTGAACATTGACGGACCGGCATCCCAAATGGATTTGAGGCTATCTTCCATTCCAGCGCTCAGCCCACAGGAGATTCGGACAGTGTTGGCCTTGCGGCCGCGCAGTGGGGAGATTATGTTGCCGGGAGTCATGACCTCGGATGACTTGGCAAGGGAAGAAATGCGGGCTTTACTTACATCAGGACTGCGGATGCAGGTATTTGGGGAAGTGGAAAATACATTTCGAAATGCTTTTGGGCTGGATGACTTTCGACTGGTTTCCAGTACTCGTACCACCGCCCGTGAGCCGGTCACTTTCGGCTCGGCAGTGGCGGCGGGGAAACCGGCTTCTTTGCAGGAAGTGTATAATTTGGAATTCAGCAAATATATTGGCGATCGGATGGAAGTTACTTATTCCATGGGGTTGAACCGAAATGAATATTTGGCGACCATCCGTTATGACCTGACGCAAAAACTTAGTTTTAATGCATCAGTTGACGAAAAAAACAGCCCACGGATGGGTGTTGAGTTTCGGGTTCGGTTTTAAGATAGAAGAAAATGCGGATATAGTATATAATGAAAAAATAGGGCCGGAAGCAAGGGAAGG
>CAZSRN010000297.1:0-2871 GCA_964609115.1 uncultured Veillonellaceae bacterium
TTTATATCCCTGTCAGCATTGTTGGAGGTTCACTATGAACTGCAGCTTTATCGGTCCAAATGTCTGTTCAGGGCTTCTTTTCCCAATGCACAGGAAGCGGCGGCGCTAAATATTCCGCGAAACTTGCCGGTATTGCGAATGGAAAATGTATTAAAATCCCAGGACGGTGTCCTGATGCAATATAGCGTGACTTGTTACCGGGGTGATAACGCAAAAGTAAGCGTCGAGTGGTAAAAACAAAAAACAGGGGGAATGGAAAGAATGAAACAAATGCAAATGAAAACAATGGCGATGCTGCTGATGATTGTTTTGGGCATGGCAATGCTGACAGGCTGTGGTGGAACAGCAAAGAAAACGGAACAGGCCAAACCGGCTGAAGCTCCGAAAATATTGCGTATTGGCGCTATTCCGGCTGAAGATTCACAGAAGACTCGGGAAGCGTACGCGGCGTTGACAAAATATCTGGAGAAAAAAACCGGCATGAAGACGGAGCTTTTTGTTGCAACCGACTACTCGGGCGTAATTGAAGCCATGCGTTCCGGCAAGTTGGATGTAGCGATGTTTGGACCGTTTTCCTATGTTCTGGCAGCTGACAAAGCCGGTGCTGAAGCTTTTGTTGTAGAAAACCGCAAAGGATCGGGCACTTCTTATCGAAGTCTTGTTGTTACGCATCCCGACAGTGGCATCAACAGCTTGCAGGAGCTGAAAGGGAAAACCTATTCTTTCGTGGATCCGGCATCGACTTCCGGTAACTTGATTCCCCGTTCTTTTTATAAGAAAAACAACATCGAACCGGATAAAGACTTCAAGAGCACAATTTATGCAGGCGGGCATGACGCAGTAGCCCTGGCCGTAAAAAACCGCAAGGTTGATGCCGGCTCCATGGATGATATTACCTATGGGAATATGATGGAGAAAAAATTGATCACCGACAAGGATATCAAAATCATTTTCAAGTCGGACCCGATTCCGGGATCACCTTGGGCCTATCGCAAAGACCTTCCGAACGAACTCAAGACGAAAATCCGCGAGGCCTTTGTTGCCATGGACAAGGAAGATAAAGCTGCGCTCAGCGCATATGCCGGCAAAGTGGAAAAATACGATCTTATAACCGATTCCAATTACAATGTAATTCGCGATACCGCCAAGATTTTAAATCTGGATTTGAGCAAAAAATAAACCCATTCCGATACAGGGAGGGAAGGCTATGATAGAAATTCGCAAGCTCGAAAAAAAATATGGAGATGTCATTGCACTGAAAGAGATCACACTGCAAATTAGCCGGGGACAATTCGTTGTGCTACTGGGGCCCAGCGGGGCGGGAAAATCAACGCTGCTTCGCTGCATCAACGGGCTGGTCGTTCCTACCGACGGAGAAGTCATCGTAGATGGCGAACCGCTCTGGGCCGTCAAGCGATTGGGAGAGATTCGCAAGCGGGTAGGCATGGTCTTTCAGCAGTTTAACTTGGTGAAACGTCTGACGGTATTGGAAAATGTGTTGTGCGGCTGTTTGCCGCACAACCCGGTATTTTCCACGTGTTTAAAATTGTTTCCATCAACGGAGATTGAGTTCGGAATGCAATGTCTTCGCAGAGTCGGATTGGAAGAAAAAGCTTATCAACGGGCCGACCGATTGAGCGGGGGACAGCAGCAACGTGTCGGAATTGCGCGGGCATTGGCGCAACGGCCTGAAATTATCCTGGCGGATGAACCTGTGGCCAGCCTTGACCCACGATCGGCGGAGCGAGTGTTGACAATTCTGCAGGATGTTCACCGACAGGACAATATTACGGTGATTGTCAGCTTGCACAATGTAGCGCTGGCTCGTCAATATGCCCAACGAATTGTCGGCATCCGGGATGGAGTGATCGCCGTGGATAAATCGCGTTTGGCGCTGACGGATCAGGACGTGGAGACGATCTATGGAGAGCTGGGCAATGAAGACGTGGAATTTGAATGGCCAAAGGTGGCATGCGGCAATGCGTAAAACGGAATTATGGGCTTTGCGTCCGGCAATCCCCTGGCCTGAAGATTGGCGAACGATTACCCGCAATATCGGTATTGCGTTATTTCTGCTGGCTTTGTATGGCTGGAGCGCAGTAGGCGTAAATCTCAGCCCGCAGGAATTGGTGGAAGGATTGCCTCAACTGGTTGATATCATTTCGCGCATGTTGCCGCCCAACCCCGACATTTTGCCCCGGTTGTTGCGTCCTACTGTCGAAACGCTTCAAATCTCGATTTGGGGAACTTCTCTGGCCATCGTGTTTACCATTCCGTTTGGATTGGCAGCGGCAAAAAATATTTCACCGCATCCTTTCTTGTACAGAGGCAGTCGGTTTATCCTGAATGCAACCCGATCCATATCAGAGATTATTTTTGCCCTGGTTTTTGTTGCGGCAGTCGGACTGGGACCTTTTCCGGGGGTATTGACGCTGGCGTTTCATTCGGTGGGTATGTTGGGGAAATTTTTGGCGGAATCCATTGAAAATATTGATGCAGGTCCGATGGAGGCGTTGCGTGCAACGGGCGCCAGTCAATGGCAGATCGTCATGTATGCGGTAGTTCCGCAGATATTACCGGAGTTTGTAACGTTGTGCCTGTATCGGTGGGAACTGAATTTTCGTTCAGCGACAATTCTCGGAATTGTAGGAGCCGGCGGAATTGGTTTTGAACTGATCACCAGTATGCGGCTGTTTCAATATCCGGATATGACCATGATTCTGTTGGTGATCTTGGGCATGGTATCCGGCGTAGATTCCATTTCTTCATGGATCCGGTCGAAAATTCTCTGAGATTATTTGAAACGGGGGTGAAACAATGGAGCTTCAAAAACTTCAGGAAGTATTGGCTGAAGGAGATTTGGACCGATGG
>CAZSRN010000298.1:0-2858 GCA_964609115.1 uncultured Veillonellaceae bacterium
TAAACCACTCGGACACCCCTCCGTGTCCGGCACGAAAGTATTATAACAGGGGCCGCGAGCCTTTGTCAATGAAAGTTATCCTTGCCACCGCTTGCTCATGGTGCGGCCGACGTCTCCATCAAAACTAAACATCGGTATCCGTCGTAACACGTATGGATTGGTATTGCGTGAACAAGTTCCCGTCAAAACGGAAAATCCACCCCAATAAGCTGACTCGCAGGCAACATATGCTGTCGATTCATTAAAACTCCCCTTGGGATAAGCAATAAATCGAACGGGTTGTTGCAGCATTCCTTCCAAATACAGTCTCGACAGGGACATTTCGTTGTGAGCTTCCTCAACATTCATATCCCCCAACTCGCGATGACTGACGGTGTGCGATCCTATTGACATTCCGTTCGCCGCCATTTCGCGAATATGGCCCACATCCAGCCGGTCTTCTGCGCCAACCATACTGGTAATAATAAAGAAAGCAGCCGTCATTCCATACTTACGCAAAATCGCATGCGCATTTAAATAGTTATCAAGATAGCCGTCGTCAAAAGTAATAAGCAACGGTTTTTCCGGAAGTGGAGTTTCCGGATCCAGACGATATTGTCTAAAGGTTTCCAATGAAATGGTTTCATATCCCATTTCCCGCAATCGAGATAAGTCTAGCGCAAACTTGTCGGCTGTAACTGTCAAATGTCCGACAGTATCCCCAATCCGATGATAAAGCAATACAGGAATTTGGGTCCCCTCCGCTGCTTTTCCGACAGGAAACGATGAAAAAAATTCACTGACACCAATCGCCATAGCGGTTGAAGCACAATTTTTAAAGAAGGATCGACGAGTGAGCATATGGCCCCCTTGAATTGATCAAAATACAAATACAATTTTATACCGTTTGTGCGGGATAGGCAAATGCTTATATCCAGATGCGCACAAAAAAGAGATGGATTATGCCATCTCCGTTAAAAATCAAAAAACAACTTCTGCAACAAAGGACCAACCAGTTTGCCGCATTACCCTGCTTTTTTCAGCAGTTCAGCCCCCTGTACAAAGGTCCCCCATTTCTCAAAATAATATAGAATTTGCATGTGTAGAGGCATCTTCACGATTTCTTCCGGGCTCAAGTGTTCCATCATCTCAAGGACCCCCTTTCATTATTTCGGATTGTCTTTCCTTGCGATAACTATACACCTTTGTCAAAAAACAAGTCAATATTCTTTGTGATTGTATACATGATTCTTCTTCTTTTCCCGTTCCGCCCGTTTTAATAATGCCTCCAGCTGGTCCTGCCGTGTGTTTAACAGTTCGCCGGTTTGAATTCGCGATAGCAGAATGCGTTGAAAATGTCCAACTGCAGGACTCTTTCCCAACTGTTCAGCAATTTCTTCTCCTGTCAGCGCCAGTTGTTCCGGATAAAACGGAACAGCTTCCAGTATTTGGCGAAGAACGTCAGCAATCAATTCCCATCCCGGCATTCCCGGATCTCGGTGTCCTGCCAACCGATCGGCACGGTGAATCTCCAACAACGCTTCAATACCTTCCTTCAAATCCACAGCCCTCTTAAATTCGCGAGACCTTCGCCGCAGCCATCGAATACAAGTTTCTATCTCAGCCGGCGGTAAAAGCAAATGATGTCGCACCAACCACGGAACGCTACGACTCCAATATGAGGAAAATCGCAACCGTTTTGCAATTTTTATCGCGATTTGCGCACCTGCCACTTCATGCCGATGCTCGATTAACTCTCCATGTTCATTATAACGGCGCACTTCCGGCAATCCTTTGGCCACATCGTGCAATAACGCTGCCCATCGCAAAACAGGATGCGGCATTATTTTTTCCACCATCAGCAAAGTATGTTCCCACACATCCAACCGGTGATATCGTTCATTCTGAGCCAAGCCTCGAAGGTGAGCCAACTCCGGTAAAATTTGAACACTTTCTTCATGGGAATCATCGCGCGCACGACAAGTTTCGTTTAGCAACCCTTGTTCCATCAAGACTCGAAGTCCTTTGGCCGCATAAGCGCCTACAAGCGTTTTATCAATCTCACTTCTTACGCGTTCCACCGACAAACCCCGAATCCGGTACAAGTTAGGGAAAATGGCAGCCAAAGTCATCGGCTCGATATCAAAATTAAATACTGCCGCAAATCGGGCCGCACGAAACATTCGTAAGGAATCTTCTTGAAACCGTAAAAGGGGATCGCCAACCGTACGAATAATCCCTCGCTTTAGATCCTCTCTGCCGTTAAAGTAATCAATAATAGTGCCGGTTTCGTCCATAGCCATTGCATTAATGCTGAAATCACGACGCGACAAATCTTCACGAAGCGATACCGCAAAAGAAACATTTTCCGGTCGATGACAATCCTCACCATAGGTTTCCGTTCGAAATGTCGCAACATCATACGGATTTCCCTCTACTACAACGACCACTACCCCAAAGAAAACTCCGGTTTCAATTGTACGCCAACCTTGTTGTTGAGCGGTTGCTATAATTTCTTTCGTATGAGCGGATGTTGCAATATCAATGTCTTGCGGTTCAACTCCCAACAAGTGGTCCCGAACCGCACCTCCAACAATATACGCCTCTTGACCGGACTGCCGAAGAGCATGTAAAATTTGTCTTGCCTTTTCGACCGTCGTCGCCCCCTAATCTTTTACGGAATACTTCTTCTTGAGGTTTTGTTTTCCCTGCAAACATCTTGTCTAAACGATTTTGCGGCAGGAATAATCCTGCAAATGGCAAATATTAATGATGAGTTTATATTCTCTTGGCAGGTGTATTTTCTGAAGGAGGCCCAAACCATGATTTGTCCGGCTTGTTTTCTTGAAACTTTTAATAACGGCACTTGTTCTTCTTGC
>CAZSRN010000299.1:0-343 GCA_964609115.1 uncultured Veillonellaceae bacterium
CATTGGCCCCGTAGCTCAGCTGGATAGAGCGCCGGACTTCGAATCCGTAGGTCGCGTGTTCGAATCACGCCGGGGTCACCATTATTATCAAAAGTCCGCACTATTGCGGGCTTTTTTTCCTTACCGGAGAGTATAAACTGTTTTAAGCATAACATAGACTCCCGCAGTCATCTCTAAAGGACTGCGACTTGGAGCAAGTCAAGGCTATTTGTCATAGAGGAAAGTGGCGGATGTTTGAGTGTTTTTCCGGACGCCGGTTGCGTTGACAGTGAATGCAATTTAGCAGGATAATATATCTATAGGCCTTGCGTGGACACGAAAGGGGTAAATAGTTTGAAACATC
>CAZSRN010000299.1:353-2856 GCA_964609115.1 uncultured Veillonellaceae bacterium
GTTCCATTGACATTAGCTATAATTCGGCATGATAATTAATTATATGCGTTGTAGTGAAAGGAGCTATCCAGGTTGGAACATCGGATTGTAACTTTTGAGGAACTCATTTCACCGCTTTCCAAAGGAAAAGTTATGGTAGTAGTGGAATGCCTAAGTATCGAGGGATGCGAACATCCAGATATTATGAATGAACTTTCTGAAGTCATGAATCTAGGATTCGGTTCCGGATTTGATGACTGGGAAGACTTTTTGGATTATGGGTTTGTAGTGCTCGAAGGCGAGTGCAAGCCGGAAATTGTTACAGAAGCAACGTTGCTGATTGACTATTTTCGGAACGAGAAGTTTCTCGCCATTATACAGGCGGATCTTTTTGTTGACGGAACCATTCAGGCAAGTTCCTGGACTGGTGATCCGGAGATATGGAACATAACCGAAGAAACGCCCAAACACACAAAGTCCGTATTGATTCGATTCCCCATTGAAAAAATTAAGCGGTCAAAAAATACGGATATTGAAAAATAAAGACAGGTCAAGGGTGGCTGTGCTATGCAAAGTGACCATAATGAAAGAGACTTCGTTATTACTATTATGCCTTCCGGAAAAAAACTTAGTGTTAATAGAGGAACACTGTTGTCAGAGGCACTGCTTGCAGGGGGATACTTTTCCTCTAAGGCATTATGTTCCGGCATCGGTGTTTGCGGAGGATGCGCGGTATATATAGTCACAGAAAAAATGAAAAGGCTTGTTAAAGCGTGCCAAACTTTTATCACAGCAGACTATCGTGTAGAAATCCCGGTTGACGACAGCGTGCCCATTCTGACCCACGGAAGGATAAACGCGGATACAAGCGTGGGATATTGTAAAGCCCTGCAACTCTCACTGCCGGATAGCGTCAATGGCGGAAGTGATTGGGAGCGATTATTCAACGCCGCCGCGGAGCGCAATATTGATCTAGGAAAGCCTACTGTGCCGATTCTGCAGCAGTTGGCAGCGATACCAGGAAATAATTCCACTGTAACAGTAGTTTTTTCGGCTGAGGGGTTGTTATCGATCCGCGCACAGGATATGCCGGGGAAAATCTATGGAATTGCTTTTGACTTAGGGACTACCACAGTGGTTGGATATCTCTACGACCTGACGGATGGCAATTTAATAGCTACAGCGTCCATTCTTAACCCGCAGGTTTCTGTTGGCGCTGATGTGATCAGTCGTATCCAGTTTGCTACGATAGGTCGGGATGAAGCAAAAAAATTGGCCGACATGATTCGGCAAGGATTTATAGCAGTGATAGACCAATTGGTGCAGGCGGCACAGATTAACCGGGCAGAAATTTATCAAGTTACAGTGGCTGGGAATACCTGTATGCAACAATTGTTACTGGAGATATCGGTAAGTGGGCTCAGGCAGTCGCCCTTCCATCCGGTTACGACAGACCCGGTATATTGCCGGGCGGCAGAGCTGGGGCTCCCCGTGAATGAAATGGCTGCAGTTTACTGTCTGCCGTGTATTGGAGGATTTGTCGGCGGAGATACAGTGGGGATGCTGGTGACTTGTTTGCCGGATCAAAAAGAAAAGGGCGAGACGATATTTTTAGCCATTGACATTGGAACAAATTGCGAAATTGTATTATGTACACCTAAAATCAGAATCGCTTGTTCGGCAGCGGCCGGTCCGGCATTTGAAGGAGGAGCTATTTCCCAGGGAATGAAGGCTTCGGCAGGAGCCATCGATAAGGTCAGAATTGAGGATGACGTAAACATTCACGTCATTGGTGATACCGTTGCCCAAGGAGTATGTGGTTCGGGATTGGTAGATGTTATGGCAGAAATGTTGGAAAGTGGAATCATTGATTTTGACGGGCGAATGTTGACACGAAGCGAGACCGCATCGTATAAGCTCAATCCGCGATTAATGGAACGATTAACGATGAGGGATGGGATACCGGCTTTCCTTCTGAGCGAAGGGCGCGACGGACAAGTCATCTATTCCGTTGCCATAACGCAGTTGGATGTTCGACAATTGCAACTCGCAAAGGCAGCGATCCAAACGTCGATTAGAATTTTAACGGATATGGCGGATATTCATATGGAAGATATTCATACCGTTTTTTTAGCGGGAGCTTTTGGTAATTATATTGACTTGAAAAATGCCGCCAAGATTGGAATCGTGCCGGATGTTTTGACAGATAAAGTTGTTTCATTGGGAAATGCGGCTGGAACCGGCGCGGGCCAAGTGCTATTATCGGAAAAAGTACGCAAAAAAGCAGAGTGGATCGCCCGGTCGACGGTGCATGTGTCCCTTGTCGATCACCCGGATTTTCAGGCACTGTTTTTGGCGTCGTTGTCTTTCGCGCATCCTGAAAACAGATAGAAAAGAGCGGAGTTGTGAAAATCACAACTCCGCTCTTGCAATAGGCATCCATATTAGTCGATTTTTTTATAAGCAACCGCTTTGGCGCCACAAATGGGACATTGATCGGGTGCATGTCCTTCAGCAATATGTC
>CAZSRN010000300.1:0-2844 GCA_964609115.1 uncultured Veillonellaceae bacterium
GATCCGCTTTTGCAGCGCCAGTCCAATGATTTTCATGTCTAGCCTAAAGCAACGATGATCTACATACCAAACATCCAACTCAATTTGTTCCGTCCATGTCAGGGGAGCGTTGCATTGAATTGAAACCAATCCGATGATTCCCGGTTTCACATGATATCGTCGGACTTGCTCCCGGCTAAAGAGAGCTAATTCTTCAATTTCCAGCAGTTGAGGTCCAACAAAACTCATATCCCCTTTTAAAATATTAATAAGAATAGGCAATTTATCCAGTTTATATCTCCACAGCAATTCATTCCGTCTGAATCTCATAAATTCATGAGCGGCAAACTGTTTATCAGCAGCTGCGCGAAATTTATACAAGGCAAAAACTTTCCCATGGAGTCCGTGTTTTTTGCTCTTGCACAATATTGGAAAACCCATCTTCCATAATGTTACTGCAGCCAGAATTAACATAAGGGGGAATAAAATCACAAGAAAAAGAACGGAAAGAAAAATATCCAAAGCCCGTTTCATAAATAGCGCCCCCTCTTGCGTTGGACCAAGCTGGGCAAACACTCCAATAGCCAGTTTACAGGAAAATTGTACCCCAGTTTTTTCCCCGCTGCATTATCAAAACTGTTTAACAAATATCATAAATCGAGTGCAAAACTTATCCATTTTACCAATCAAAATCAAAGGATTTCCAGACAAGTAAAATCCGCCAAAACCGTTTGGTCTGGCGGATTTTACTGCTCACATTTCAGTTGAACCAATGAGTGAATTGGCTTTCTTCTCCTTATTGAACCTTGGCGCCGGTAGAAGTTGAAGTTTGGAGTACTTTCAATATTTTACCATTGATAATTGGATTGACTATTGTTAAATTCACCACCTTCTTCCCAGAAATGTTTGCCACATAAAAACCGGCGGTAATTTTCGCAACCGTTCGAGTATCCGTAATTTCAGCATTATTAATATGAATGTTTCCAGTTATTGCTGCAGACTTATAACTGTACATTGCAAAGGCCGACCCTGTTGTGTACCCTTTGGGACCCGTCGTATTGGCATTAATAACCTGCGGATTGTTGACCGTAATTTTATAGGAACGATAATCATGATTGGTTACGGCAAATCCGTTCAACTTATTATTTTTCCAAATGGGGTTATCTAGCACCAAACTGCCGGGAATGACGCCCGTTCCATTTACGCTGTAAAAGCCTCTCTGACTGCCATTATCCACATGATTCGTAATCTTGATGCTTACGGGGACAGTGGTTCCTTCCAGCTTAACCAAATTGATTGCAATCCCAGCACCTTCATTGTTCGCTGTATATGCATCAATAATTTTGATATATTGTAAGGTGTCCGTTATCTTATTCGGTTCTATATCCAACCCCGCGCTCGGATCTGTCCCATTGGTTTTCGTCAATGTTGGACGGATAATGGAAACATTATACCCGGCAATCAGCGATATCCCCTGGCGGCGATTATTATACGCCGTAACATCAATCAGTTGAATATTGCGCGGCACAGCACCGTTAGTTGCCGATCCGATATAAAAACCATCTCCCCACATGTTTTTAGCTAGTGTCCCTTGAACAACAACATTCTTCGCACCCAAAACGCTTATTCCCATACCGTGCTCACCCGTTGCGCTCAGATGCGAGTAGCGGTCTCCCATCAATACTCCACTGTAAATATTCGCATAACTGATACTGTTAAGTTTTAATACCGCAGACCAGTCACTGCTATTAGGAATTACCTTGAGAAAAGTAGTGGGACTCATCTGTAATGTAACTTGGCTTTTTAAATTGATGGATTTTACTGCATCTATCAAATATGTACCGGGTGGAATCACAACAGTTCCTCCGGTAGCGCCCAGCGAATTTATCGCTGCCTGAATAGCTGCCGTATCGTTTGTCGATCCATTGCCTTTGGCTCCATACGACTTGGCATTTAAAACGCTCGCCGCTTCAACCTTGCTGCATAAAACTGAATTTTTTGCCTGTTTGATAAAATCAATTTGACTCATAGCGAAAAATAGTAACTCAAGGAGCAAAAACGCCCCCGCAATTTGGCATATTTTTTTTGAAAATTTCATTATTTTTGTATAGGTCAAGCTCTCATCCCTTCTTTTCATTTTTCTCTATCGTAAAATAAAAATGATTCATTCCTAGCAGTGTTGAAAAAAACGGTATTTTTGTTTCCTCCTCCCTTGCTGATTTTTTCACGACTTTTCACTAGCTTGCATGAATTCACCCCAAAAGTCAATGGTAATATTTTCATTTTTCACAACATTCTCTTTTTAGTTTTTATACGATGATAAAAGAACTGGGCCTTACTCGAAGGCCCAGTTCTTTTATCATCGTATCTTGTTGTTTTCCGTACTGGATTCTTACTGCAATGCAACCCCTGTATAAGTTGCAGCCGACAAAGTTTTTGAAATCGCTCCATTAATAATCGGGTTCACGATGGACAGATCCACTGTTGCTTTACGTTCACTGTCCGCCACATAGAAGCCTGATGTAATTTTTGCAACAGCCCGGGTATCCGTAACCGTTGGATTATTGAGGTGGATGTTGCCTAATGTCACTCCAGCCTTGTAGGTGTACATTGAATAAGCGGATCCTGTTGTATTGCCCACAGGGCCTGTCGAGTTGGCGTCAATAACTTGCGGATTGTTGACCGTAATGCTGTATGAGCGGTAATCATGATTGGTTACGGCAAATCCGTTCAGTTGGTTGTTTTTCCATATTGGATTATCAATTACCAGGCTACCGGGAACAACACCGGTTCCAGCCAGAATTTGAAAACCTCTTTGGCTGCCATCATCCACATGGTTTGTAATTTTTATACTGACTGGAACGC
>CAZSRN010000301.1:0-2828 GCA_964609115.1 uncultured Veillonellaceae bacterium
CCCGGAGGAAAGTATGATGGATGGAATTCAAGGCTGGTTGTCCCGCAACTGATTTCCGGGCAGGCATATAACGAAATGTTGTATTTATCTCGGGAGTGGGCGGAAAAAAGGATTCCATACGGTTATCAAACTTGCGTGGCTATTGGATTAAAAGAACTGTTTGGATTGCATGCCGGATCGTTTGCATTGCGTTGGTTGCTGAGACCGGAGGATACATTGGTCTGCTCAGAGATGATGGTGAAACTTTTTCGCAGCTCATCCCCGGATTTTTTGTTAGGCAAAGAAGCAAGGCTCGTTACTCCGGATGAACTTTATCAAGCATTGATGAAAGGACAGAACGAGTTCGCAAATTGACAAACAGGAAGATTGTGCCTATAATTGTTGAAGAAAAGAGGCCGTCAAGTTAAATACTTGACATTTTTTAATATGGAAGACTTCAAAGGTAAATAAACCATGATACCGATACGAAAAGGAGACTGGATGATGGCGGAAAAAGAGACAATCCTGACAACGGATGGGTTGAAAAAACTGGAACAAAAGCTCGAACATCTCAAGTCGGTCAGACGTCAGGAAGTTGCCGAGAGAATCAAACAGGCCATCGAATTTGGCGATATTAGTGAAAACGCCGAATATGAGGATGCTAAAAATGAGCAGGCCTTTATTGAAGGTGAGTTGCAGTCGCTGGAAAAAATGCTTCGAAGCGCAAAACTGATTGAAACCTGCGAAGCAGATTCTGGAACAGTGAGTTTGGGCTGTACCGTGACGCTTAAAGAAGTTAAAGAAGGCAAAAGCCGACCGGCAAACAATGGCCGTGAGATGGTTTACACTATTGTTGGCTCTGCCGAAGCGGACCCGTCTGAGGCTAGAATTTCTAATGAATCTCCAGTCGGCAGTGCTGTTTTGGGACAGAAAGTCGGTCAAGTGGTTGAAGTGGTTGCACCGGCTGGCCGTATGAAGTTTAAAGTCGTAAACATTCAAATGAACTGAAGTAAGAGGGGTCTGTTATGGCTGAAATTAAAAATGCGGCGGAAGTGCAGGGTGAAGAGGAACTCAATGAGTTAATGCAATCTCGCCGTGAAAAGCTGACGGCTATCGTCGATAAAGGGATAGAACCGTTTGGCCGTTATTATAAAGCGTCTCATCATGCACAGGAAATTCTCGATAATTTTGTCGAGTTTGAGGGGAAAAAGATTCGGGTAGCAGGAAGAATCATGGCCATTCGCGGACATGGCAAGGCTGGTTTTGCCAACCTGCGGGATATGAGTGGGCAGATTCAATTATATTTGCGGCAGGATGTGCTGGGCGAGGAAGCCTATGGTATCGTGCGCCAATTTGATTTGGGCGACATCATCGGCGTTGAAGGCGATGTTTTTCGGACACATACCGGAGAAGTCAGCATCAAGGCTACTGCGATAGAGTTTCTGACCAAAGCATTGCGTCCCTTGCCGGAAAAATGGCATGGCCTGAAAGATGTTGAAATTCGCTATCGCCAGCGTTATCTAGATCTTATTGTAAATCCTGAAGTAAAACAGGCTTTTTTGGTGCGTAGCCGTATGATACAGGCGTTGCGCCGTACATTAGACTCCATGGGTTTCCTTGAAGTTGAAACACCCATGATGCATTCCATTGCGGGTGGTGCTGCGGCAAGACCGTTCATCACTCACCACAATGCGTTGGATATGAAACTGTATATGAGAATTGCTCCGGAATTGTATTTGAAACGATTGATTGTCGGCGGATTTGAAAAGATTTATGAGTTGAATCGTGTATTCCGAAATGAAGGAATTGATATTAAGCATAACCCGGAGTTTACGTTGTTGGAGTTGTATCAGGCGTTTGCTGATTATGATACGGTAATGAAACTTACGGAAGAAGTCATTGCTTCTGTAGCGCAAGAGGTGTTGGGAACCAGTCGGATTACTTACCAGGGGCAAGAAATTGACCTGACTCCACCTTGGCGGCGCATGACGATGGAGGATGCTGTAAAGCAATATTCAGGCTTAGATTTTTCAGGTATTCATACTGTGGAAGAAGCGCGTAAAGTTGCCGATTCTATTGGTGTTCATTATGAACAAAGCCATGGTGTGGGCGCGATTTTGAATGCTGTTTTTGAAGAAAAAGCAGAAGAACATCTTGTGCAGCCTACGTTTATTGTGCGTTATCCAACGGAAATATCTCCATTGGCAAAGCGATGTCAAGATGACCCGAACTTTACCGACCGATTTGAGGGCTTTATCTTTGCCAGAGAAATCGCTAATGGGTTTTCTGAACTGAATGATCCCATGGACCAGAAGGAACGTTTTTTGGGGCAAGTTGCACAGCGCGAATCGGGTGATGCCGAGGCGCATATGATGGATGAGGATTTTGTAACGGCGCTGGAATATGGTATGCCGCCAACTGGCGGACTGGGAATTGGGATTGACCGTTTGGCGATGTTCCTGACAGACAGTTATTCCATTCGGGATGTTATTTTATTTCCTCATATGCGGCATAAAGATCCGTCTGAAAACTAAGCGACCATTGTTGTGCTTATACGTATCAAACAAAGGCCAGTCCTCGACTGGCCTTTGTTTATTTTTGCTCAAAGAGCAAACAATACTTGACGATCTTTTGCAATTGAATGGAAGCATGATAAAAGTAAGATTTTTTTGTGAACATATTCGAATTTGATGGATAAAACTCTTGTGAATGTTGATAATAAAAGGATTTAAACGGGTTGATAAGCTTCTTGATATTCGGCTTGACAAGGCGAAATGGGCATGTTAATATATACAAGCCGTCGAAAGACGGGAGTTCCTTGAAAACTGAACAAAGAGAAGCAAACAAAG
>CAZSRN010000302.1:0-2812 GCA_964609115.1 uncultured Veillonellaceae bacterium
GAAGCGCAACGGGTTGCGATCGCTCGGGCGCTCATCCTGGACCCGAAACTGCTGATCGCCGATGAAATCACGGCGTCGCTTGACGCGGGAGTGCAGGCACGGGTAGTTCGGCTGTTAATGCGGCTGCAGGACATGCGCGGTTTGGCGCTATTGTTCATTACCCACGACATTGCATTGGCGCGAAAAATCAGCGATCGCGCGATTGTGCTGAAAGAGGGGCGTATCGTAGAGGCTGGTTTGTCCGGCAAGGTATTTTCAAATCCGGTTCATCCTTATACCCGCCAATTGGTCGAGGCTGCGTCGCGATTGCACAGGAACCCTGATTAAAAACAGAACAATGCGGCGAGGGTTGGCGAAAGACTAGACAATGCAGGGACAGTGGGTTTGGGAAAGGGCTACGGATGCAGATGAGGCATCCAATTTGCAATCAATTTATCCCAGGGCCCGTATTTTTGATTGGCGGCGCTGGTGGAAAGACAGCCAACAAAGGGAAGCGCGGATGATTCTTTGAGAAGTCGGCTTGCCGAAGCTTTTAAAAATAAGTGCGTAGCCGTTGAACCATTCAGTATTATTTTCTTGATCGATTGATGCGTATGGAGAAGGCCGGACAGATCTGTCCATTCCGGGTTGCGAATTTTGCTGTCGGATGAACCGGAGCGTTCGCAGGCCGCTATCACATCCCACAAGGCAAATCCGTATTGTTCAAGCAATGCGGTTTTTTGTTTATAGGGGCAATCGGTCAAATCTGTTCCGCTCAGTGTCACACCGATGAGTTTCCAGAAACGGTTGCTCCGACTTGCATAATATTCTTGGCGTTTAAGTGATTCGACACTGGGAAAAGAACCAAGAATCAAAATTTGCGGTGTCGTTGGAATCAGGGGCGGCAGTCCCGTTATAAGAGGCACAATATCAAATCCTTCCTAAACGTTATAGGCAGTTAAAACAAGTAAGATGGGCAAAAAGTCCGGTTAGGATTATTGTAGCATGACGCAGCCCAACAAAAGAAAAGATAACTACACAGAAAAAATAGCGGCTTCCCAAACAACCTGCAAATTTCAATAGATATCTAACCAATGGGTTTGGAGAGAATAAAATCCTGCAGCTGTGCCTGCCGATTCTTTGCTGCAGCGGCGGTGTATTGCTAGGGTGCTTACATTACAGGATAAAGGATTTTTCGCAGAATATAACGAAATATTATAACAATACAAATCGGTGTTGCCGAAATGCTTGAGGGGAGAAATCATTATGAGACGAAGAATGCTGTTTTTGTCCATAATTTTATTGGTGCTTTTCGTGCCAACCCTGTGCCATGCAGAATGGAAATTGTTAGAAGGAAAAATCTACGAAAATACACATGGAACAAAGTACTATTTTGACAACCGGTTGAATTATGCGGATGGAAGTTCGAGTAAAGCACCGCTCGTTATGATGTGGGGAAAAACTGAATTTCATGGAAAAACGGATCCGATGCATGTGCATTTGGTCAGTATCGGTATTTCTCCAGAAGTTGCTGTAATGGAAATCAAATATCGCGTCGATATCAATAACAAAAAAGTTGCATTGCTTTATGGTGTGTTTTATGACGAGAAGGGAAGAACGTTGGGAACGGATGAAACAAAAAATCCTGAGGACCTTCCCATTCCCGCCGGTTCGGCTGCGGAAACAACCTGGCTTATGATTAAGGAGTTGCATGAGAAAGGGGCTATTCCAAAATAAAGTTACAAGGAGGCATGCCGGATGAAACGACCATGGATGATAGTGGTGCTTGCATTGCTGTTGGTTATGGTTCCCATGATCGGGTCTTGCGAAGTATGGTATGCACCTGTTTACTTTGCTTCCGACAAAGAAGCGCTGGAGGTTCTTCAGAGTCTGAGAGGATCTTTTTGGGGATGGTCCAATTATCCGAAACAGACGCTGGAGATTGATAAGTATGGACTTCGGTTGTTTTCTGAGTATATCGGCACGAAAAAGGTCTGGAATACGTGGGACATGTATTATATGACCGTGCCGGACTTGCGCTCGGAAAAGGCGATGCTGGATTTTAAGAATGTATCTTTGCTGCATATCGATAGAATCAACGTGGGCTCTGTCATTAATCAATGGGCTGTAACTGTAGACTATACGTCTGCAACAACTTTTTGCGTGACGGACGAGGCAACGGCGAGACGGTTTGCCGATGCGGTAGCGACATTGGCAGCTACCAGCGGCGCTCGGTGGACGCTTACCGGAGGATATACGGTTCCCACCAGCGAGAGCTGGTTTCGTGACAAGTTGAACTGGAAGAAGAATACAGGCGCCGTCATCAAAACGGTGATTCCAGGGGGACCCTTTGACCGTGCAGGACTCCAGGATGAGGATATTCTGCTAACCTTTGGCGGACAGGAAATAGCCGATAGCACAATGCTGTGGAAAATTCAACAAGGGCTCAGTTCACTACAAGCTCATGACATTAAAATTAAAGTATCGGTCTATCGAAAAGGCGCTATTTTAGAAAAAGAAGTTGCGTATCAAAATTTCAGCGCGAAGGCGGGCAATATCCGCAAATTAATCGACCAACCCGCTCCTCCGGCGACGCAACCGCAACCGGCGGAAAAACCCAAGCTGGGAGCTACGGTTCGGTCGCTGACGGACGAAGACGTAAAAACCTTTAATCTTACTTCTGCCGCAGGAGTGTTGGTTACGGGAGTTGATAGCAACAGCACGGCGCAACGAATGAATTTGACGGTGAATGACATCATCATTGAAGTGAATGGGATTGTTCTAAAGAATGGCGATCATCTGCGGGAAATTCTATCCGCTTCTACTCCCATCC
>CAZSRN010000303.1:0-2390 GCA_964609115.1 uncultured Veillonellaceae bacterium
GCCGTTGAAGGTTCCTTTCGCTTCTGTTCCGGCTTGGGACCGGGTTCCGCCTCTTTGCCTTCGCCCGTCTATCTTCCACCGCATCTCCGGCGCCAGTTACAGGAACAGTCTTTCCCTATACCCAGCTATGTACCCAGTTATATACAAATTCACCTCTTTTCACTCCACATGATTACAACACTGGATGATAGCTGCACTTACATAAAGAATACCGGTCCGCTGCAGTTTCAAGTGCTTGAACCCATGATTTCTTCCAGTAGCTTGTTCCCAACCCGCGATCCGGGTATTCGCCTACATTTCGTTATATCTTTCTATGTATGAATCGAAGGCCTGTCGGAAAAACCCGCTTGCTCCAACTGCCCCAAAAGCCGTACTTTACAATCAATGATAACATTATAGCCGTTTTACACCATAATGCGCAACCAAAGGAACTAATCAAACCAAAACTCTATATAGAAAAAACGCGCCCCCATACGGGTCGCGTCGTCTCAAAAAAAACAGTCACTCTATCATTCATTTCTATTATTGTTTCAGATGATTTACCCAAACATAAATGTCTTTCCCATTATAATTGACTTTTACCAGTGCACCCTGCTGTGAAACAACTTTCACTTTAGCGCCTTCTTCCAATCCATCGATGACCTTGTCCAACATCATTTTCCCCAGTATCGGTTCATTATCCACTTGCAAATACTCAAGCATTTTTTTTGCGGTAGCTTCATCATTTGCCATATAGGAAGGAACTTTGACAGTAGCTTCCTTGCCAACAACCAGCGATACTTCCTTTTTTGATTCCGATCCTCCGCAACCGCCGATCACCAGCATCAAGGCCATAAGTCCGACCACAAACAATGCAACCGTTTTTTTGGACATAAACATCTCTCCCTTGAACATTTTTTCAAACATTTATCATTGTAACATCCAAAAAAACAGCTGACAATGTTAAAAGAAGTTAAAAAAACAATGAGTTTTTATAGAGATCGGAGAATCCGAACCGTTTTCGCCAACGTAGTGCATTCTTCCATTCGGGCGTAACGGCGCAACGCCGGTATCCATTTGTTTTCATGCCAATGCCGCCGGGGTTGGGTATTCAGCCACACCAGCTTCTTTACGCGTCCGGCCAAATGACGCAATTCCCGAACGGCCAACTCCGGTTCCACCGTCTCGGCATCGCTCACCACAAGCAGGCAGGTCGATGCGTTCAGTGTCTCCGAAAAATCCGACCTCAAGGTCAAGAAAGCCTGTCCCAGATTAGTTCCCCGCCCTACCTGAGTTGTCTGCCGCAGCAACCATTCCGTCGCCTGCTGAAAATCCCGCTCGTGGCGAAACAGTTCCGTCACTTCCTCCAGTCCACCGGCGCAGACAAAAGCCCGGGTAGCTTTCGCCATCCGGGACATACCGAATAATAACGGCAAAGTGAACCGAATATGACGAATCATCGACGCCGACACATCGCAGACAATCACGATTTGCGGCTGGCGCAGACGGGGACGACGAAACCCCAAAGCAAACAATGCGCCGCCATAACGAAAACTTCGCCGCACGCTTCGTTTCACATCGATCCACCGGGAACGGTTAACCTGCCGCTGTCGGCGGGAATGGCGCATCTCCATGCGATTCAGCAGGCGACGAATGCGTTCGACCAAAAAAGGAAAGTCCACCGGGCTGATCGTTTCCAATTCGCGGCGATCTAAAGATTTTCCGGACTTGCCGCCGCCTTCCCCTTCAGCGCCCGCTTCCGCCTGCGGCATTTCCAGCTGACCCAACAGATCCCGGCAGGCGCTGCCAAACAATGCTTTTTCATTGGGTTTCGCCGCCAGAATGGGTTTTAACGCCTTCCATGGCGTTTCCAAAAAAGAGCTTAAAACGGGTTGAACTTTTTTTTTACTGCCCGCGCCAACAGCGAGTCGCCTTTAGCCACAAGGTCGAGGCCGTCCCAACGCTGTCGCAGCAGGGCACAAAAGCCTTCAAGGCCGATGGTCTTGGTAAAAACGGTAAAATCGTGATGATTTTTCAACAGCAAACCCATGGTTTGCCGGACTATTTCAGGCGTCAACTGACGGCAGCCCATATCGGCCAACACAATCGCCCAATCGATTGCTTCCGCTGTGGACGGAGGTTTTTCCAAATCCAGCTCATGCCGCAGATACTGCATTGCAGCAGTGATTTCCCAAGTCAGTCGCTCCGGCAGTTCCGGAGCTTTACGCTGCAGAATGACCGTTTCTTTCTCAACGGAAGGATAATCGATATACAGGTAAACACACCGGCGCCGCAACCCATCCGACAATTCCCGTTCCTGATTGCTGGTCAGCACGACAACGGGAATCTGTACGGCCCGGATTGTCCCCATTTCCGGAATGGAAACCTGAAAATCCGACAGCAATTCGAAC
>CAZSRN010000303.1:2400-2809 GCA_964609115.1 uncultured Veillonellaceae bacterium
CAAATTCTTCGTCCGTCTTGTCAATCTCATCGATCAGCAACACCGACCGTTCCGGGGAACGAATCGCTTTCAACAGCGGCCGTTCCAGAAGATAGCGGGAAGAAAACAGTTCCTCCTCGACGGAGTGTTCACTGCCGGTATCCCGGATCATCTGGATTTTGAGCAGTTGCGCCTGATAATTCCATTCATATAAAGCCTTGCTTTCGTCCAGTCCTTCATAGCACTGCAGGCGGATCAGTTCTGTTCCCAGAGCCGTAGCCAGCACCTTTGCGATCTCTGTTTTGCCTACGCCGGGAGCTCCTTCGACCAAGAGGGGACGACCCAGCTTCAGCGCCAATCCCACCGTGATCATCAGATCATCTTCACATATATAGTTTTCGGCGGCAAAAGCCTGCCGGAGAAATTCCAT
>CAZSRN010000304.1:0-2809 GCA_964609115.1 uncultured Veillonellaceae bacterium
GAGTAGCGAATTCAGCCACGTACGCAGCGGTTTTTTCCTCCACATTGGGGTCGCCGCGGAAAATAATGTTGGCAGCACCGGCAGGTCCCATAACGGCGATCTCAGCAGAAGGCCATGCCAGAACTTGGTCAGCGCCAAGGTCTTGCGAGCACATTGCCAGATAGGATCCGCCATAGGCTTTACGGGTGATAACGGTTACTTTGGGCACGGTCGCTTCAGAATACGCATACAGCATTTTTGCGCCGTGACGAATGATCCCGCCAAATTCTTGGTCAGTTCCAGGCAGGAAGCCGGGAACGTCTACGAAATTGACGATTGGAATATTGAATGCATCGCAGAACCGGATGAACCGGGCCGATTTGTCCGAAGCGTTGCAATCCAGGCAGCCTGCCATATTCGCCGGCTGGTTGGCGATAATGCCAACGGTCGAACCGTCGAAACGGGCAAAGCAAGTAATAATGTTCTGTGCAAAATGTTCCTGGACTTCGAGGTACTCGCCACGGTCAACGGTCATGCGGATAACATCCTTCATATTATAAGGCATGTTGGGGTTATCCGGCATGATGGTCTTCAGTTCTTCGTCCATACGGTCAGGGCTGTCGCCAGTATCCACCAATGGAGCTTCTTCCATGTTATTGGAAGGCAGGAATCCGAGCAGATACCGAACTTTGGCCATGCAATCCTCGTCGCTTTCCGTTGCGAAGTGGGCCACGCCGGAAACACTGTTGTGCGTCATTGCGCCGCCCAGAGCTTCAGCGGTAACTTCTTCGGCCGTAACGGATTTGATGACTTGCGGACCCGTGATGAACATCTGGCTGGTCTTCTTCACCATGAAGATCCAGTCAGTCAGTGCAGGCGAATAAACCGCGCCACCGGCTGATGGTCCCATGATACAGGAGATCTGAGGAACAACCCCGGATGCCAGAGTGTTTTTGAAGAAGATTTTTCCATAACCGGCCAGAGCGTCAACCGCTTCCTGAATCCGTGCACCGCCTGAATCATTGAGGCCGACGCAAGGAGCGCCCATTTTCATGGACAAATCTTGAACTTTTACGATTTTGGCAGCATGCATTTCGCCAAGCGAGCCACCTTCGACCGTGAAGTCCTGCGCAAAAACGTAAACCAAACGACCGTCAACGGTACCATAACCGGTAACTACGCCTTCACCCGGCAGTTCTTTTTTCTCTTGGCCGAAGTTCGTGCAACGATGTGTAACGAATTGGTCCAGTTCCACGAAAGAACCGGGGTCCAGAAGCAATGCGATGCGTTCGCGGGCAGTTTTCTTACCGCTGGCATGTTGCTTGTCAACCCTTTTTTCGCCGCCGCCTGCCAGCACTTTTTTTCGTTTAGCATTCAGCAGATCGACTTTTTCCTGCATTGCAGACATTGTATACCTCCTTCGTTGTTGACTTGATGTGTTGTAATCAAGTCCGTGTAATGATTAGTGCGCTTTGCGATCGGGATGCTCACAGATCTCGATCAGAATGCCGCCAGTCGATTTGGGATGCAAAAATGCAATTTTCGCACCGCCGGCACCGTATCGGGGAGCTTTGTCGAGCATTTCCACGCCTTTAGCCTGGAGATCTGCAATTGCGGCCTCAACATTGTCGACGCGCAATGCAATATGTTGAACCAGGTTTCTGCCGCCATTTTTCTCAATGGCTTTGGCGATGGGGCCGTCCGGAGAAGTGGACTCGAGAAATTCGAGTTCCGCGTCACCGCTTGGGAAAAAGCTGACTTTGACTTTTTGCGAATCAACGACTTCATCTTCCGGTTGATGGAACATCCCCAATTTGTCCGCGAAGATGCTTTTGGCTGCTGCCAGGTCGGTGACTCCGATGCCGATGTGATCGATGTGAAGAACTTTAAACATAGTTTTTCCTCCTTTTTGTCCTTTTATCTATGTGAAAATTATTTCAGGACCTCCGCCAGAATGGCCTTAACTGCAGTATACGGATCCGTTTTCCGTTTGTTGACTTCCGCCGTCAATGCTTCAAACTTGCTACCCGCAACCTTTTTCATCAAATAGGTTTTGATGGCTTCGTCCAGCATTGCCAAAATCTCAGTCCGCGTTCGTTCAAACCGGCGCTTTTGAATCAAGCCCGATTTGACCATATAAGTCGCATGTTCTTCAATGCTGTTTACCAATTCAACGACGCCTTGATTTTGGCTGGCTACAGTACGTGTTATTTGGGGCCGCCATTCGGTCTCATTCTGGTCAAGATCCAGCATCATTTCGATTTCGATGTTCAGTCGTTCCACACCATCATGATCTGCCTTATTGATGGCAAAAACGTCGCCTATCTCCAAAATACCAGCCTTAATCGCCTGAATGTCGTCGCCCAGACCGGGAACCAATACGACAAGCGTCGTGTCGGCAGTTTTGACAATATCTACTTCCGACTGCCCGACCCCCACTGTCTCGACAATAACAATATCTTTGCCTGCAGCATCAAGAATTTTTACAACTTCGGCAGTCTTTCTGGACATTCCGCCCAGACTGCCGCGGGTTGCCATACTTCGGATAAACACGCCGTCATCCATGGTCAGTTCATTCATTCGAATGCGGTCGCCCAAAATCGCTCCGCCGGAAAAAGGACTGCTCGGATCTACTGCGATAATGCCGACCGTTTTTCCACGACTGCGATATTCTTTGGCCAATTTATCGGTCAATGTGCTTTTCCCTGCCCCAGGAGGTCCCGTAATCCCAATGGTATAGGCTTTTCCTGTGTGGGGATAAAGCTTTTGCATGATTTCCACTGCTTCATCATATTCGTTTTCCACCGCAGTGATGGCTCGTGATATGGCC
>CAZSRN010000305.1:0-2807 GCA_964609115.1 uncultured Veillonellaceae bacterium
GCTGTCCCATCACTTCAACCAGGCGCTCCGGGCGCATGCACTGATGCATCGGGATAAAGATTATGTCGTCAAGGACGGTGAGGTCATCATCGTGGATGAGTTCACCGGGCGTCTGATGTTTGGGCGACGATATTCGGACGGACTTCACCAGGCCATTGAGGCAAAGGAAGGCGTGAAGATTGAACGCGAGAGTCAGACTCTGGCGACGATCACATTCCAGAATTATTTCCGCATGTACAAGAAACTGTCAGGAATGACCGGTACGGCAAAGACTGAAGAGCAGGAGTTCCGTAAGATTTACGGATTGGATGTTATCGTGATTCCTACCCACCAGCCGATGGTTCGTACCGATCATCCCGACGTAATCTACAAAACGAAGCGGGGAAAATACAAGGCGGCAGTGGACGAAATTGTCGAATTGCATGCCAAGGGTCAGCCGGTATTGGTGGGGACGACATCCATCGCCCAGTCGGAAGATTTATCAGACATGCTGAAGCGGCAAGGAGTACCGCATAAGGTGTTGAACGCGAAGTTCCATGAAATGGAGGCGCAGATCATCGCGCAGGCGGGGCAGCTGTCGGCGGTAACGATTGCGACCAACATGGCCGGTCGTGGTACGGATATTGTACTTGGTGAAGGGGTTCCGGCGCTTGGAGGACTTCATATTGTCGGTACGGAACGACATGAGAGCCGCCGAATCGACAATCAGTTGAGAGGCCGTTCGGGACGTCAGGGCGACCCCGGTTCTACACGATTTTATCTATCGCTGGAAGATGATCTCATGCGGCTGTTTGGCGCCGACAATATTTCATCCTTGATGGATAAGCTGGGGATGGAAGAAGATGAGCCCATCGAACATTCACTCATTTCGCGTTCCATCGAACAGGCGCAGAAGAAAGTCGAGGCGCAACATTTCAATACCCGTAAGAATGTTCTCGAATACGACGATGTGATGAATCAGCAACGCGAAGTTATTTATGGACAGCGTCGCCAGATTCTGCATGGTGAAAACTTGCGCGAGAATATTTTCTTTATGATTGAAAAGCTAATTGATCATGGAATGGAATTGTTCACCAACAAAAAAGTTCATCCGGAAGAATGGGATTTTGACGGATTGATTGAGTATGCGGTGGATTTGTTTGCAGCGGAAGGTGATCTGAAGAAATCCGAGTTGGAGGCCATGAGCTACGAAGAGATTCGAGAGGATCTGTTGGAGGCGGCCAGCGAGAATTATGATCGCCGGGAAGTGCTGTTTGGCGCGGATAACATGCGTGATCTGGAAAAAGTGGTCATGCTCAAGGTGGTCGACTCCAAGTGGATGGACCATCTGGATGCGATGGATATGTTGCGGCAGGGCATCGGGTTACGGGCATACGGCCAAAAAGACCCGCTTATTGAGTACAAGATCGAAGCCTTTGATATGTTCGGGCAGATGATCGAGCATATTCAGGAGGATATTGTTCGGTATATCTATCGGGTGAATATCGTGACGCAGGCTGAGGATCATCTGGCGCAGGCCACGACGAGCCATGGCGAGGACGCTGGTCCGAAACAACCGGTGCGGGCCAAGGAAACAGTGGGGCGCAATGAGATGTGTCCATGCGGTAGCGGGAAAAAATACAAGAAGTGCTGCGGTGCAAAATAAAAACAGGTAATTGGAGGGCGTGCGTATGCTGAAGATTGAGAACCTGGCGGTGGCAGTTGCCGGTAAGCCCATTCTGCATGACATAAACCTCGAAATTAAAGAAGGGCAAGTGCATGCACTGTTCGGCCCCAATGGCACGGGAAAGTCGACTCTGATTGGCGCTATTATGGGCTTTCCTCGTTTTGAAATCACAGCAGGCAGGATTTGGTTCAAAGGAATTGATATTACGTCAGCGCCGGTTTATGAGCGGGCGAGGGCCGGTATCGGCGTCATGATTCAACGGCCGCCGACCGTACGTGGACTTTCCGTACGGCAGATGGTAGGAATCTGTTCGCGCCGGCAAGCGGATGTGGATGCATTGGCCGGGCGGTTGCACATGAAGGATTTTTTGGAACGTAATGTAAATGAGGGTTTTTCCGGCGGCGAGATCAAACGATCGGAATTGCTGCAATTGTTGGCGCAACAACCGGACTTGTTGCTGCTGGATGAACCGGAATCCGGCGTAGATATTGAGAACATTGCATTGGTCGGCGAGGCGGCCAACCAGATCTTGTCCCGGGGCTATACGGAAGGACAGGGAGAATCCATGCACAAGAAACGAACGGAGCGAACCAAGTCCGGTCTGATTATTACCCACACCGGGCAATGCTGCAGTGCATCAATCACAAGGGATACGAAGAATGTATCCGTTGTGCGGTGTGAGGGGGAGCAGACGATGAACAAACAGGATATTCTGAACGAAAAAGCTAAAGCGGCCATCGACAAGAAAGCGGTTTATGGCGCTGATGTTGATTTCAGCAATTTTGTCGAACACGGGCAGGAAGATGCGCCAATTCGCAACCTGACCGATTTACCGGCGGAGCAACGAAAACAGTTCGAAACGATTGGCCTTGACACTTCGGGAACAGGTCGGGCCGGAACCTACATGCAGATGGACCACTCGGTGTCTCATTGCGATATTGCGGCGGCCGGCGTGGAAATCATGTCTACGGATGAAGCCCTGAAGTGTCATGACTGGTTGACAGATTACTGGTGGCGGGCGGTGGCGCCGGACGCGGATAAATTTACAGCCCGGGCGGCGCTGCACCAAGAGCACGGCTATTTTATCCGGGCGTTGCCGGGGCAGAAGGTGCAGGAACCCGTGCAGGCATGCCTGTATATC
>CAZSRN010000306.1:0-2792 GCA_964609115.1 uncultured Veillonellaceae bacterium
GATGAACCCCTTGGGTTCCGGGAAAACATCCTTTTTATAAAGAAAATTAAAGCGTCGAACCATTTCACGCGCCAGTTCCAGATGAGGCAGCTGGTCTTCGCCTACCGGAACCGTATCGGCCTTGTACAGAATGATGTCCGCCGTCATCAGGACAGGATATCCCAAAAAGCCGTAAGTATTGATGTCTTTGCCCTGTTCGCCCAACTGCTGTATTTTATCCTTGTATGTCGGCACCCTTTCCAGCCAGGACAGCGGCGTCATCATCGAAAGCAGCAGATGCAACTCCGCATGTTCCTTGACGTGCGACTGAATGAAAATCCGGTTTTTCACCGGGTCCAGTCCGGCGCTGAGCCAGTCCAGAGCCATATTGTGAATATAATCAGGCAGGCGCGACGGATCTTCGAAAGAAGAAGTCAGCGAATGCCAGTCCACGATACAGAAAAAGCACTCATACTCATGCTGCAGTTTGACCCAGTTGGACAACGCTCCGAGATAATTGCCCAGATGAAAGTTCCCCGATGGCTGCATCCCGCTGAAAATACGACCTTTACTCATTTTACCGCTCCTCTTATAGTATAATTCCCAAAAATAGTCCGGAGACACCCCGGATTATAAACTCAATCACCCGGTAAAAGGGTGTGACGACAAAGCTGAGCAGCCCGGGGACCAGCACCAGCGCGATCAGAATATAGTTCCCATATGGTTCCAGCTTCTGGTACTGATACGCCAAATGCCCCGGCAACAAGCTCATGAGCACCTTGGAACCGTCCAGCGGCGGAATCGGCACCAGATTGAACACTGCAAACATCACATTATAGCGATAGAGCTGCACAAGGGTCTTTTGCCAGACAATCCCGATCAAATTCATCTCAAATAGTAAGTTTAAAAAAAAGTACGCCAGAAAACCCAACGCAATATTGGCGCCTGCGCCCGCCAACGATACGACAAAGACCCCTCTGCGGCCATCATGAAAATTGCGTGGATTGATCGGCACCGGCTTGGCCCAGCCAAATCCGGCAATAAACAGCAGCAGCATCCCGATCGGATCAATATGGGGAATAGGATTCAGGGTCAACCGTCCCAAAAAGCGCGGAGTGGGATCTCCCATCGCCACTGCGGCGCGCGCGTGTGAATACTCGTGAATAGTCATGGCCGCAATCAATGCGGGAATTCGATAAACCATGTCAGAATCAAAGCCGAACACGAAGGTCCTCCTTTATTTCACCGCTTGCGCGGCAATACTCCCCGTTAATTATACCCGGAAACCTCCCTGAACGCAAAATAAAAAGACCTGCCGCGGCAGGTCCCGAGACTCATCAATTAATCGGGCATTACATCGTTGCGCAGCAGGTCGTCGAAAGTTTCGCGCCGGACGACGACTCTGGCCTTGCCGTCAGCAACAAACACCACCGCCGGTTTCAAATTACGATTGTAGTTGTTGGACATACTGTAATTGTAAGCTCCGGTCGAACTCACCGCCAGAATATCGCCGGATTCGACCACCGGAAGCTCAATATCCCAGATCAGCATATCGCCGGACTCGCAACATTTTCCGGCAATCGACACTTTTTCGGCTGCAGCGTCATTCATTCGGTTCGCCAAAGCCGCTTCATATTTTGCTTGGTAGAGAGCCGGACGGGGATTGTCCGTCATGCCGCCATCGACGGCCACATATTTGCGAACGCCGGGAATGTCTTTGATTGCACCGATTGTATATAGCGTAACACCGGCTTCGCCAACAATCGAGCGCCCCGGTTCCACAATGATTTTCGGGAGCGTGAGGCCATACTCGACGGCGCAGGCTTTGACCGTATCGGCGACGCAGGCCGCATACCGCTGTATTTCCTTGGGCGCATCGCCTTCCGCGTAATAAATCCCCATCCCGCCGCCGAGATTGAGTTCCCGGACCGGCCGACCCGTTTCTGCCGTAATATCCCGCACGAACGTCATCATGGTGCGGGCGGCTTCTTCATAGGACTCCAGCTCGAAAATCTGCGAACCGATATGGCAATGAACACCCCACAATTCCAAAGAAGGATAGGTCAGCGCCTTCCGAATCGCTTCAGCGGCCTGTCCGTTGGCAATGCAAAAACCGAATTTGGAGTCGATCGTTCCGGTCTTGATGTAGTGATGCGTATGCGCGTCAATGCCGGGCGACAGCCGCAACAGGATATCGGCTTTTTTACCCATTTCGGCGGCGATCGAATTCAGCAGTTCCAGCTCATAAAAGCTGTCGGCAACGATCCGGTGAACTCCAGCCTGAACCGCCATTTTCAGTTCTTCCGGCGACTTATTGTTACCGTGAAAATAAATCCTGTTTACAGGAAATTGGACGCTCAGCGCCGTGTACAATTCGCCTCCCGACACAACATCCAGCCCCATGTCTTCTTCCTGAATCAGCCGACAGATCGCCTTGGTGGAAAACACTTTGCCGGCGTAAATCACTTCCGAGTTCGGATAAGCCGTATGAAACGAGTTGACATAGTTCCGGCAGTTCTGTCGAATCAGTTGCTCATCCATGACATAGAGAGGCGATCCGAATTCTTTCATCAGTTCCGTGGCGTCACAACCGCCAATCTCCAAGTGTCCCGCCGCATTGACCCGCATGCTTCCATGTAATTTCATCGGTATTTCCCCTTTCATCGGGCTGGCCGCCATAAATAAAAAAAGCTGCGGCCCCTCTGGAGCCCTTCGCTTTTTTTATGCCAAATGCAATAAATATATTTAATTTTAGTCTACAAGCAGGGGACATGTCAATCCAATGGATGCAATCAGGAAAACAGTGTTTCGCT
>CAZSRN010000307.1:0-2779 GCA_964609115.1 uncultured Veillonellaceae bacterium
AATAACCAGTGCCTATTTTTCATTTTTAAATCCTCCTTCGTTATTAATGATTCAAAAGCTTTGGCGCTGCAGATTAAAAAAAATATCGCCTCCTGTTCGATGAAATAGAAAACGTCCCGGGCAAAAGCCGCGAGACGCCATTGTCGCAACTGCAAAATAATAATTGCACAAAAAAAGCCTTCGCATTTTGCGAAGGCTTCATTGCCCAGTTCAAATCATTATTTTATTTGACTATAGCAGCCGAATACATGAGTGTCAAGGGAAAAATGAAAAGTCGAAATAAAAAGAAATTTAAATTGGCATACCCTGAACCTGCATGCAAGTAAAATCAAATGCAAACAGAATTTATTTGTTTTTTGAAGCAGGATTTAGCGGATAGAAGCGGAATATTTTAGTATCTGAAAGTCGGGAAAGACCAAATTTCAAGGAGGAGTATCATGAAAACCAAAAAAATGGTTGCCCTGTTCGTGTTGATTCTTGCATTCAGTCTTGCATCTGCAGGATGTGGCGGGTCGGGTGACGATAAAAAAACGACAGCCGAGAATAAAGCACCCATTAAAATTGGCTTTTTTGCACCCGTAACCGGACCGGCTGCGGCTGACGGCGACAGTGTCACCAAAGCGGCTAAGCTGGCTATCGAAAAAATTAACAAAACCGGCGGCATTAATGGCCGCCAAGTTGAATTGGTTGCTTATGATGATAATTTGAAACCGCAGGAAGCGGTCAGCATCGCCCAGAAATTAACGACCAAAGATGGTGTGGTAGCTGCGGTCTCAGGATCATACAGCCATACGACCCGTGCTGCAGCGCCAATCTTTGAAAATGCCAAAATTCCGATGATGGCGGCATATGCATTGCATCCTGATATTACCCGGGGCGGAGACTATGTATTCCGGCAATCTTTTGTCGGTACCGCTCAAGGAAAAGCCGGCGGGTATGTGGCGGTGGAGTTGTTGAAAGCCAAGACAGTCGCCATTTTGAACGTTGACAACGATTTTGGAACGACGCTGGCGGATTCCTTTACCCAATATATTGAGTCAAAAGGCGCCAAAGTTTTATCCCGGGATAAATTCACCATGGTGGAGAAAGAGTTTAATCCGGTGCTGACCAAAATCAAACAATTAAAACCGGACCTCATTTATATGCCGACTTACTCCGGGACTGGCGCACAAATTGCTCGTCAGGCCAAGGAGTTGAACCTTGGAATCCCGATGCTCGGAACGGAAGGCATTGATTCGACAATGGAATTCCTCAAAGTATCCGGCCCCACGGCTGATGGGATCATTATTACGACCAACCTGAATCGCGATTCCAAGTCGAAAGCCACCCAGGAATTCATCAAAGACTATACGGCGATGGCTGGACATGCTCCCGACATGGTGGCGGCATCCACGTACGACTGTTTCATGGTGTTGGCGGAATCCATGCGAAAAAATGGCGTCGAACCGGATAAAATCAAGGATGGAATTTACAAGATCAAGGATTTCGAAGCGGCAACCGGCCTGATCAAAGGCTACAACAAGCTCGGTGAAGTAACAAAGAATGTCCAGGTTCAAATTATCAAAAACGGCGCATTCACAAGTTATGGCGAAATCAGTGATCCGGCGATTATTACCCCGCCCGACAAATAACCCATGAGTTTTTGAACGGAAGGCTCCGATTACTTTGCAGTGTCGGTCCTTCCGTATTCTTTTTGACATAGCGTCAGGAGGGAACGGATGTTTTTTCAGCAAATTGTCAATGGAATTGTTGTCGGAAGCGTCTATGCATTGACTGCGATGGGGGCCACACTGGTCTATGGGATCATGCGCATTCTCGATATATCTAACGCCGGCGCCTATGCGATTGGCGCCTATGTCTCCTTCTTTTTTTTGATGCAGACGGGAAACATTGTAGTAGCGCTGGTTATGGGAGTTGCATTGACTGCAGCGTTTGGGTTTATGGTGCAGAAATTTTTATATGCGCCACTGATGAATAAATCGCCCAATGTGTCTCTGATTGCCGGGATTGGGCTGTTTATTTTTTTGCAGGATTTTTTACGATTGGTGGCAGGCCCGCAAGCGCGGGAACTCAACTTCGGAACATTACTGCCTACTCTTCAGTTTCCACAGATCGGGCTGACCTTGTATGGAACATGGTTTCTCATTTTAGGAGCAACCATGGCTTTGTTGCTGATACTTTGGTATTTATTGAACCGCTCCAACATAGGGTTGGCATGGCGGGCAACGGCGCAAGATCTTGAAACTGCCAAAGCCATGGGGATTAATACCCACCGAGTGGTAGCTTTCAATTTTATTCTTGGGTATGGATTTGCGGCAGTGGCAGGAATACTGGTCGGGATTTTATACAACTCAATTTACCCGATGATGGGTGATGTACCCGCTTACAAAATGTTGGCGGTTATTGTTCTGGGGGGGCTGGGCAATCCGCTGGGAACCGTATTGGCGGCACTGATCATAGGAATGGCCGAAACGTTGATTGGTGGATATATTGGATTTTTTTTGCCACGAGACGCGATTGCCTTCCTGGTGCTGATCCTGATTTTGCTCTGGCGTCCCCAAGGCCTTATGGGCCGGCGCCGGACTTCATAAGGGGGATTCTATGTACGAGCAGGTCATTGCCATCAATGCTGGGCTGGCCATGTTGTTGGCCATGAGCCTCAATATCATTACCGGGTTTGCGGGACAGCCGACACTCGGACATGCCGCGTTTTATGGCATCGGCGCTTATACGTCGGCGCTGTGGACTGCCAAAGCAGGTTGGCCATTTTTTTTGGCCT
>CAZSRN010000308.1:0-2766 GCA_964609115.1 uncultured Veillonellaceae bacterium
AATCGGCAGCTGCCATTTTTAAATTCTGCGTAATATCCTCGCTCACAATCTGGCGTGCCTTCCAATAGTTCAGGCCCCCTAGGGTTGCCATGGCAATGACGAAAATAATTAAAATGGTCACCGTTAATTTTGTTTGTATACTTTTCAAGACAAGTACTCCTTTCCATCCCCAATTGATCCTATGGTTTTCTTTCTTCTCCCTTCGCCGTTCCTCGTTGATCTATGAATTCAGCAATAATCTTTACATCCGGTTCACCCGCTTTCGTTGTATCGGTTTCTGTTTCGTCTATCTTGTCAACGAGTTCTTCCCATATTTTTCTAATCTTTTAAAAAAATTCAATTATTTCAGCCGTAATCCTTTACCCATTGCGTTAAATATTTGCATAAGCCAAGAGGGGTTTTTGTATCTTTTGTACAAAAACCCCTCTTGAAACAAGCATATCCATAAACTATTCACCCTTATCCATGCCGACGCCTTCTTACTTGCCGCAATTCAATGCATCCCACAGCTTAACTGCGATGGCCAGGTTTACCACACTTTCCATCGAGTCAAAGTCGCTGTCCAATAATTTTTCCAATGCCTTTCTGCGGTACCGGACCGTTCCCCGATGCACATGCAAGCGTTGCGCAATATTTTCCAACGGGTCAAGCGTAATAATCTCGCGCAGCGTGTTGAACAGCGCCACTCTGTTTTCGTTTTTCTCCATCTGAAGCAATGGCCCCAACTGACTATCAATAAACTGCATCGTGTTTTCAGAACGTATGTCTTTAATCAGCAATTGATAGTTTCCAAAGTCATTCCAGTGATAAAAGGCTTTATGTCCTAAAAAAGACGGCCCAAAAAGCAATGCGGCCTGCGCTTGGGAATAAAGATCAGAGATGGATGAATTGCTTGGAGATGCCTGTGAAACACCGCATTGCCAAGAGTATCGGGGCGCATATTTCAGGACTTGCCGCAATACTTCCATCGCCGTTTTGCGCGCCCGCACATCTTTTTCTTTTTTATTTTCTCCCGACAAAGACCCAAAAATTCCGATCCCATCCGTTGTCTGCCATACAATTCCCACTCCGGACCGATGCAGCCAATCAATCAACAAATCCATCTGTCGCTGCTTTTCCTCATTCTCCAAATTGCCATGAAGCGCCTCTTTTTGTTCTTTGCCGTGCAATAAAAGACACAACAGGGGAGATGTCAACGGAATATCCATTTTGTAAGTCAGTTTCAAAAAATCTTCTTGCGAAACTTTTTTGCCGATGGCTTCATTCATCAGTTCTTGCCGCTGGCGACGCCGATAGCCGTTTTTTTCTTCCATGCGGGCGCGGATGACTCGCGTCATGTCAACACCTGCGGCAATTAGATTCAATTCAGTCTCGCTTTGATTGGCAATCCAATGATACGACCAATCCACCCACACCCTCTTTTGAGAATGAGTCATTAATTCGCTGGTAACACGCCGGGCAAGCGTCGATTTTTGCCGGAGAATGCACGAAAGCTGTTCGCTCAGAGTCCGCTGCGATGAAGCAATGGCTGGAGAGAACAGCGCATCAAAACGTTTGCCGACAATTTCCGCCAAAGAATACTCGAGAAATTCACAGCCAAATTCGTTCAGATATTGAATTTCTCCCTGTTCATTCAACTGCAAAATGATTAGGCCTGAATCCTCCACCAGCTTACGATACCGGTACTCACTCGCCTGCAACAGTTCCTGGGCTGCTTTTCGCTCTGTAACATCATGAGCAAAAACAGAAGCGCCCACAATTTGCTTGTTTTCATTCCGAATAGGACAATGGATCACTTCCAGGCATTCCCCCTCTTTGTCTTCCATGTTGAACCAATGTTCAAATACAAACATTTCGCCGGATAAAACGCGTTGCATATTATTTTCCATAATATTCCGGTCCGCAAAGATGTTGACATAGTCGAGAAGTTTCTTTCCTTTTGCGATATCCGCGCCATACCTTCGCTTCATGTTATCGACATGCCTATGATTAAATGCTGTATATTTCATTTCATTATCTACAAGAAAAAAAACCAAGTCGAGACTTTCGACCAGTTGATTTACCACTGCTCCATGTCCGCTGATCAGGGCCTGGCTTTGTGAAAGTTCGGTCGTTTTTTTTTCAGTACTGTCAGCCACTTTATTAGGTTGTCCCGTCAAAATCCCCCTAATGGCGACAATAATTTGGCTATCCGATCCAATCTTCACACCACGGGATTTTATCTCCACCGGCATTCTGTTGCCGTCTTTTCTGCGATGAAGCATTTCAAAAATGGAATCCGGCGTTCTCCTGTTTATTTCTGCGTGACTTGGCATCTTCGGATAAATCAGGTCATCGAATTTCAATGATTTCATTTCTGCAGCCGTGTATCCATAAGCCTTGACCGCCGCTTGATTTGCTTGTAGAATTTTGCCCTCAGAATCCACGATGAAAAGAATATCCGGATGTTCTTCAAAAATAATTTCAAAATAATTGTCCGTTACATTCCTTTTCCCCATTAACAGTGATAACCCCCGTTATAAAGTTGCGTCTCTTGTTTGCACCACCCTACAGATATTTGCTTGGTTCTTTTATTTTATTCGACTGTCCGCCGTACTATCCCTATGCAATTGCAGCCAAAAAATTGCGAATGCTTCTTTTTGTCCATTCACTGCGGCATGTTTTGCAAGTTGCTTCTCAGCAAAAAAAGCAGAGCCTATATCAGGCTCCGCTTACATCCCTCCGACATCATGACCGGGTCAAGAATCCTTACTTCTTTTATATTTT
>CAZSRN010000309.1:0-2753 GCA_964609115.1 uncultured Veillonellaceae bacterium
AAGCAATGCAAAAAAACTTGGATGTTGTATCGATTGGCGAAATTCTAATAGATTTTGTCGGTAAAGAGCGGGCCACCACGTTGTCGGAGGTTGCCGAATTTTGTCGCGCAGCCGGAGGCGGTCCGGCAAATGTTGCGGTGGGGACGGCGCGTCTCGGCGCGAAGACGGGGTTCATCGGGAAAGTCGGTAATGATGCGTTTGGGCGACATTTGATACAAACTCTTGAACAAAATGGTGTAGATGTTCAGGGCGTGGTTACGGATCCTACTGCAAACACGACACTGGTTTTTGTTTCCTTGAACCACAAGGGCGTTCCGGATTTTTCTTTTTTTCGTCAGGGAACGGCCGATACGTTGCTGAGAAGCGATGAATTGCCGCTTTCACTATTGCAGGATACAAAAATTCTCCACTTCAGTTCGGTGGCTTTGACTGCGGAACCTTCACGCAGCGCGTGTATGAAAGCGACTGAAATCGCCCGTGACGCCGGAGCACTGATTTCGTTCGATCCGAATTTGCGGTTGTCATTATGGGCGGATTTGGAACTGGCTCGAAGAGAGATACGGATGGCGGCGGCAGGGGCGGACATCCTCAAGATGAATGAGGAGGAATATTTGTTTCTGACGGGCCTCCCGATTGAAGCCGGAGATCCGCGGGAAGAGGAACTTTGGAGTGAATGCCTGAAGGTGCTTGCCATAACGCGCGGCGAAAAAGGTTCTCTGCTTTTTACCCAAACAGATGCGGTGACCGTTAAAGGAGCCCCCATTCAGGTTATTGACACCACCGGCGCCGGAGATGCATATATGGCCGGAATGTTGACAACTCTTGCAAAAATCACCGACGTGTCCGACATCAATCATGCATGCCTGGAAGAGATCGGAATGTGGGCTGGGGCTGCTGCCTCACTGGCCTGTCAACATGTAGGCGGAATTCCGTCTTTGCCGGATAGGGAAGAAGTTCTTGCATTTGTCCATTCCATGAAATCAGACGAGCCAATAGAAAAGGAGGGCTAATATGCCGAAACTTGCTGCATTCCCCAAGTGTTACATGAACGAATTGTGCGAAGCCCGGACAATGACGATTTTTGAATGGATCGATATTGCTGCTGGGTTGGGCGTTGACGGGCTCGAATTGTATCCCGGTTTTTTTCTGAACTATCAACGGCCCTACTTGCAAAAAATTCAGTCCGCAATGAATAACAAGGGATTATTGTCGCCGATGTTTTGCGTTTCACCGGATTTTACCCATCCGGATGCCGCTGTTCGTCGGCGGGAAATTGAAAAATATCGAAAAATTCTTGACGTGGTGGCGTTTTTTGGCGGTGAAACCTGCCGGATTTTGTCCGGGCAGGCGCATCCGGGGCTTGAGCGAAAACAGGGCGTGGCGTATGTGCTGGAATGTTTCCATGAAGTGCTTCATGACGCGGCGGCTCGAAAAATTACCTTGGTTATGGAAAACCATTACAAGGATAATTTCTGGAACTATCCGGAATTTGCCCAACCCCATGATATTTTTCTGGAAATTGTGAATCAGGTGGATTCTCCGTGGTTTGGCGTCAACTATGACCCATCCAATGCCTTTCTTGCAGGAGAAGACCCGCTGGAGCTGCTGGAGGCCGTCAAGGACCGTGTGGTTTGCATGCACGCAAGCGACAGATACCTGAAACCCGGCGTGACTCTGGACGACATCAAAAAACAGGACGGCGCCAAAGGGTACAGCGACCTGATGTCTCATGGCGTAATCGGCAAGGGATTGAATGATTACGACACGATATTCGGCACGTTGCATTCTGTCGGATTCGACGGCTGGGTATCCATTGAGGACGGGCTGAATGGAATGGACGAACTAAAAGAGTCGGCCGGATTTCTGCGCAGCAAATTTGCGCAATATTGGAGGTAAAAAGTATGGAACCGATTGTACAGATTTCCCTGGATCTGGAGACCTTGCAGGAAGCCTTGGATGTGGCAGAAGTGGCTGTTGCCGCGGGAGTGGATTATCTGGAAGTGGGGACGCCGCTTATTCTGGGAGAAGGCCTGCATGCCGTGGAAGCGCTTCACAAGCGTTATCCCGGAAAAGGAATCGTAGCCGACATCAAATGCATGGATGGCGGCTATCCGGAGACCGTAATGATGGCCAAAGCCGGCGCCACGCATGTCGTGGTGATGTCTGCGGCTCATGAAGGCACCGTTAAAGGGGCTGTTAAAGCCGGCAGGGAATACGGCATCAAAGTGATGGCCGATATCATGCTCGCCCCGGACAAAGTGGCGGAGGCCAAGCGGATGGAGGCGCTGGGTGTCGATTATATCGTTTTGCACACCGGCTTTGATGAACGACATGAAGAAACGTGGAAAACTCCGATGTCCGATGTGGAAGCAGTGGCCAAAGCAGTGAAAATACCGGTTCAGGCTGTGGGAGGGCTTTCCATCGACCAAGTCATACAAGCCCCCAAACTGGGCGCGCCGCTGGTAGTGGTCGGCGCACCGTTGGTCATCAATGATAGTGGATTTCATGGGGCTGCGTCACTCGAACAACTGGGTGAAATTCTTCGCAGGGTGGTAAAGGAAGTGAAGGGATTATGATGCAGGCGCTCGTAAAATATGATGTGGTTCCCAAGGCGGTTGAATTGCGGGAAGTACCCGAACCGACAATCGGTCCTGAGGATGTTTTGCTGGAAGTCCGCTCTGTAGGTATCTGCGGCAGTGATATTGAAATGTGGCATCATCAGGTTACCTTTCCCGTAAATGTACCTGTTATTC
>CAZSRN010000310.1:0-2749 GCA_964609115.1 uncultured Veillonellaceae bacterium
TGTCGGCTGTTCGAATTCGATAATTTCGTCTAAATGGCATTCGAGAGTTTGGCACAGAGCATCAAGCGTGGAAAACTTAAACTCCTTGGGTAGTCCATTGACCATTCGATGCACAGCTGGCACCGAAATCTCGAAGCCAGCTTTTTCAAGAAGCATTTTTCGAAGTTGGGTAGCAGAAAAAACGCCCCTACTATACATGACTGTTGGAAGATTCCATCTGATCGTCATTTGTTGTTCCTCCGCTTCCAAGAGCTGCTTTAACAATTGCATATGATTCTCTGCGAACTCTCGCAAATGCGCTTTCCGGAATTTGGCAATATTTTAATGTTGTACTCAAAAAGACATGTCCAAGCTGAGACTTGATGTACATTAATGGATCTGGATGCCGTTCCGCTTGCAGTTGAAAGTAGAGATTTGTCGCAAATAGCCTTCGCAATCCATGAGGAGTAAACCTTTGGTCAATTGGTAAATTATATACTTCTTGAAAACGAAAAAATTCGTGCTGTATAGTAGGCTTGGCCAGCCGAGTTTTGCCTTCGCTCAAAAAGAGTGGTTGATTTCGTCCGCGCTCTTTCGCCTTTAGCAGAGGAAAAATGGAATCAATATACCATTTTAATACTGGCGCCAAATCAGTAGTCATATCTACAATTCTGTCTTTATTGCCTTTCCCAGCCTTCACAAATATAAGCATTCTATCAAAATCAATATCTTCAATATCAAGATGAGTCACCTCTTGAACACGCAATCCGGCTTTTAACATCACCTGCCCCACTGCAATTCGTCGTCCAAACAGAAAAATATCCCTTTTATGTTGATTGTCCTTTGCGTCAGCAAAATCCTTCTTTTGTCGCTGGAAATAATAATTGACTGCTTCGGGATTGGGCACAGTCGGCGTCTCATCTTCCGCATATTTCCGTTGAGGTGTATTCCATCGGTCTATGGGATTTTCAATCACAACTCCAAATTTTCGCATTATTACATCGTTTTGCCTTTGGACAATCCAATCATAAAAATTTGATAACTGTGTATTGTAGTTTGTATGAGTACCTTTACTAATCTGCTTGGACAACGCATTTGAAAACACGTCAAACTGATACGGCTTAACGTCCCAAAGATACAATCCTTGTTCTTCCATCCACGGTTCAAAATGTTTCATCGCAGAAACCCAACTAGATATCGTTCCCTTTGCATAACGAATCGGTAATATTTCGCGGTAGGCTTGAATGATGGTATGCTGCAGCTCTCGTTTTTCAAGGGTTTCATTGTTTTCAATTTGATCACTCTTGATCAACCTGAGCTTAGCCACCACATACACTCCTTTACTTTATTCGAAAATAATATTCGTTCAAGTTAATAAAATTGTAGCATGAGTTGCATTAAAAGGCAAGAAAAAACGCGGCTTCTGCCGCGCAACTATCATATAAATAATCTTAAATCAATTTATGTAGACAAGCTGATGGGTTAAAACACGCGAAACTCCTTCAATAGCGAAAGTAAAACTTGCGTGCTCCAATGTCGAATAATGGCCCATCGACAGAATTTTTTCCACGAGTTTTTTTATTTGTGCATCGGAAAGGCGTTCTTCCAGTTCTGCCGCTCCAATTGGCGAATAGCAAAGACGGGCCGCCATCGCCACTTTACGTTCTGCTTCCGGCGTATACGAAATCAACTTAACATTCATGTCAGTGTTCTTCCTCCATTTCGGATGCCATAATGTTGCACATGAAATCTATGGTCTGCCCCAAAACCTGTTGCAAGCGTTCTTGATGTCCACTTAAATATAAATAACCCAATAACGCTTCTAACGCTGTACTGGAACGATACTCGGCCACGGAGGAACTGTGGGGAACCCTGCCTTTCGCATTACGCCCTCGACGAATGATCGTCTGTTCGATTTCACTCAAGCCTGCCGTTTCCAATTCGAACAAGGCTTTTGCCTGCAACGAAGCCGATGCCATTCTTGCCAACAGCGTATGCAAAATCTGGACTTTGTTTGATTCCACAGCCAACATGGTCGTTCTCACATGAAGGGAAAAAACCGCATCGCCAATATAAGCCAAAATCAATGCAGGCAACTGCCCCGGTTCATCATAATCCGGACCAGTCAAAAGTCGGCGGCTGCTTTCTTGCAGGTCTCGTTTCAGCTTTGCTTGAAAATCTATAAATTTCAAACTCGTTTCCAGCGGGCGCCTTGCGGTGAATCTTCCACCACAACCCCGGCTTCCTGCAAACTTTTTCTAATGGAATCAGCCGTCGCCCAATCTTTCTTCTCGCGAGCTGCCCGCCGCATCTCCAGCAAAATATCCATCAATGCATCTACCAAGGTTTCGTCTTGACCTGTCACTGCAGTGGCTTCTTCTATCGTCAGTCCCAATGCTTCCAACATTTCTTCCAGTGCTTCCACTGCTTCCATTATGCCAGACCTGTCAAAGCCAATTTCGTCCTGCGATATCGCCTGACACATTCCATTTAATATTTTCGTCAGTGCAAATAAACTACTGATAGCCAATGCCGTATTAAAATCATCTGCCATGGCGGCCTCATATTCTGCTCGCGCCGCCGCAACCGCAGCTTTCAGCTCAGTTGACGGGGTCCCCATAGTTTGTCCAGTTGTTTGACTCAATAATTTTCTGGCGCTCTGAACCGCCGATGTCAACCGTGACCAAGCTTTTTCAGATTCCGTCAGTCTTTCATCGCTAAAGTCCAATGGACTCCGGTAGTGCGTGGACAAAATAAAGAATCGCAGCAC
>CAZSRN010000311.1:0-2732 GCA_964609115.1 uncultured Veillonellaceae bacterium
ATTCGTTTTTCAAGCAATAAACTCCTGCATAGTTTTTTCCCGAAACTCCGCTATTGTTCTTGGCAAGTCCTCACTTGTTTATTTCAGTTTCCTTATTTTTCGACACTTTTCTTTGCATTTATAGTAATTATAGTTTTAGCTGGTGAAGTTACACAAAACCTTTTAAACGCAATCAATCAAAAGCCCGGCAATTTCTCTTTTTCATCGTATGTGGATTTGAATGGTGGAGACGATGGGACTCAACCCCCTGTCCAAACATACCTCCGTCATCCTGCCGCCGAAGTTTTCACCCGGCTGTCAAATTACCCATTTCTTTACTATATAGTTAATGCTATAATAAAAATGCAGATAATTCTGTTTTATTTGGGAGGAGGCGGATGAATATGGCAAAACTACAAAAGGTACTTGTCTCATATGATGGTTCTCCTCACAGCAGGGAAGCTTTGCATTGGGCCGTTTACTTTGCCCGCCATTCCGGAGTCGAAGTTTTTGTTGTCAAAGTCTTCGAACCGATTTCAACTCATGTTCTAAAAGAAGGGGGAGCCATCATCCCGGATAGTTTTTCGCAGTTTGAGCAGTTGAAAAAACGGGATCAGCAATTGATGACTGAGGTACAGGAATTTGGACATACCCATGGAGTCAACATCACCACGGAAGTCCTCAAGGGAAAGGTTGCGGAAAGCATTCTGGCTTATGCCCAAAAACATGCGATTAACATGATCATAACGGGGAATCGCGGACAAGGAGCCATCAAACAGTTGCTGCTCGGCAGCGTAACCCGCTACCTCGTAAGTTTGTCTCCCATACCGGTGTTGGTCGTCAAAAGCTGTCCGGTTGTTCAATATACGGGCGGCTCATTGATCATGGCAACTCTGCGCAGTATTTTGGTTGCCTATGACGGTTCTCCCCACAGCAAAGAATCTTTGGCGTGGGCCATTGAACTGGCCCGCCCCGTTAGTGCGCAAATTACAGTGGTAAAAGTGAGGGAGCCCATCGACCTTATCATGGCCTATGGAATTGCAGAATCCAGTTCTGCCGAAAAAATCAAAGCCAAGCTGAAAGAACTCGAGGATGCAGATAATGCGATCATTACCGCGGCAAAAGACTTTGGGCAGCAACAGGGAATGGATATCACAACGCTTCTGCTGGAGGGCAATGCTTCACAAGTCCTGATCGAATATTCCCAGAAGCACGGTTTTGACTTGATTGTCGCAGGCGCCCGCAGTCATGGAATCATTGACAGATTACCCATTGGCACGGTGGCGCACAATCTTATCAGTGTATCCACGGTTCCGGTGCTGGTCGTCAAAAACTAGTTTATTATCAGCAAAAAACTCCGCACAGCCAAAGGTTGTGCGGAGTTTTTTGAGTTCTGTCAATGACAAGGAGTTGACTATTTTGCTGCCTCATAAGAACGATGCAGCAGTGTCATCGGATGCAGCGCGGGAATGCCGGTGTTTTGGGATAATTGCATCCGGCAACCGCTGCAGTCCGAAACGATGGCGTCCGGCTTGTATTCTTTGATTCGCTGAAAAACCGGTTCCCCGATGGTCATGGCAATTTCATGTTTGTCCACCTGGAATCCATAAGTACCGGACTGACCGCAACAACCTGCGTCAGCATCTTCGATCTGAATTCCCGGTATAAGCGAAAGCACTTCCAGACTGGGACGTCCGATTCCCTGCGCCCGCAGATGACAAGGCGCATGATACATGTATCGTCCCGGAAGCGGCCCGAACTGTGTGTTCAGGCGACCTTCTTCCTGCAGTTTCAACAGAAATTCGGAAGAATCGTAAGTGTTTTCGGCCAATTTTTCCATGCCCTCAATGTCCATCAATTCCTGAATCTCCATTTTCATCATCAGCCCACAGCTTGTGCAGCAGGTAATGATGGGAATTCCCTTCTCCATCCAATGTTTGAGGACTTCAATGTTTTTTTTGGCCTTGACTGTCGCTTCATCCATATACCCCTGAACCACTTGCGGCGAGCCACAACAATCCAACCCTTCCGGCACAATGACTTCATACCCGTTTTGCTGCATCACGGCGACAAAATCCATTCCAATTTCAGGTTCATAGTAATTAATATAACAACCGGGAAAAAATACAACCTGATCAGGAAACGGTTGCTGCTTCAATGCATGAAACTGTCGGCTAAAGGTTTTGTGGGCGTAAGAAGGCAAGCTCATCGTATCTGTGATGCCGACCCACTTCAGAATCATTTTGGTAATGGGGTTGGCCATGCCAAAATTGGACAACGGGGCGATCGGACTGGCCAGTTTGGAAAGAATCTCGGAATGGGAAAGAATCCATTCCAGCAAGCTATGCCGTTTTGTTTTATAAAGTTTGGCCTTGGCCAGCATGTTCAGTGTGGAAATCGGAACGCCGGACGGGCAGGAAATATCGCAGTTTTTGCAATTGGAGCAGTATTCCACGGAAAACTCCGTGTTCGGATCCATTCCCCGAAATCTCTCCAGAGCCGGTCCCATCATTTTGGGTCCGGCATATTTACGGGTCGCCGCGGAAACCGGACAATAGGCGACACAGGAAGTACAGGCTATGCAGCTGTCCGGGTCATTGTGACTTTTTTTCACATCCATTCCTCCTATGCCTCGAGTCCTGCGCGGTAAGCAGTCGCCAACGCGACTCCATTGCCTGATTTTTCAAAGCAATAATCATATCCGGCAATGGTTTTTCCGGCCACAAATACATTTTCCAATACCACTTGTCCGG
>CAZSRN010000312.1:0-2730 GCA_964609115.1 uncultured Veillonellaceae bacterium
CGGATTCAAACCGGAACCGGATTTTTTGATCATATGTTGACGCTGTTTGCAAAACATGGATTATTTACGCTGGATGTCAAGGCGACCGGCGATCTTGAAGTAGATGGACACCACACGGTGGAAGATGTCGGGATCGTTCTGGGTCAGGCTTTGACGCAGGCCGCAGGAGACAAGACGGGTATTCGGCGTTACGGTCATTTTTATGTACCGATGGATGAAGCGTTGGTTTTGGTAGTGGTAGATTTCAGCGGACGGCCTTATCTGGCATTTGAAGCGGAACTGGGGCAAGGACGCATCGGAGAATTTGATGTTGAGCTGGTGGAGGAATTTTTGCGGGCATTGACGGTTCATGCGGGTCTGACCCTGCATGTGCGGATGTTGGCGGGCAAAAATCGCCACCATATTGTCGAAGCAATATGTAAAGCCATGGGACGCGCGATAGCGGAAGCTTTGGGAAAAGACGCTCGTGTGCAGGGAATTCCTTCAAGCAAAGGGTCGTTATAAGGAGCAAGGAAAGATGAAAAAAATCGCCATCATTGATTATGGAATGGGAAACCTTCATAGCGCCGCCAAAGCATTTGAAAAAATTGGCGCCGACGTGACGGTAACCCGCGACCCTGCGGAAGTTCGCCAAGCCGATCAAGTGGTTTTGCCTGGGGTCGGAGCTTTTGGGGACTGTATGAAGAATCTCAACGAACGGGGACTGGCTCCGGTAATCCATGAAGTGATTGATGCCGGCAAACCGTTTTTAGGAATTTGTGTTGGCCTGCAGCTTTTGTTTGAAGGTAGTGAGGAAGATCCTGGAGTCAGCGGATTGGGTGTATTTAAAGGAATGATTCGTAAAATTGCGGCGCCGGGCCGAAAAATCCCCCACATGGGGTGGAACAATCTGGAATACCTGAATACCAGTCCTTTGTTTAAAGGATTGCCCGATCCGGCGTTTGTTTATTTTGTTCATAGTTTTCACGCGGTTCCGGCAGACCCCGGTCTCGTAACTGCGGTAGCGGATTACGGCGGCTTTGTGACGGCAGCGGTGGGTAGAGGACGGGTTCAGGCTGTTCAGTTTCATCCGGAAAAATCCAGTGCGGTAGGATTGAAAATTTTGGCGAATTTCAAGGAGATGTCAGTATGATCATATTTCCGGCGATTGATATACGGGATGGTAAATGTGTACGCTTGGAAGAAGGCCGTTTTGACCGCGAAACCATTTTTGCCGAAAATCCGCTTGAAGCTGCCCGACGCTGGGTTGAAGCCGGAACCGAATGGTTGCATATTGTGGATCTTGATGGAGCGCGCGCCGGACAACCGGTCAATTTGAAGGTAGTCAGTGAAATTGCGAAAACTTTCAATGTGAAGATTCAATTGGGCGGTGGAATCCGAACGGCGGAAAATGTCCGGGAAATATTAGCAGCCGGCATTCAACGGGTGATTCTTGGCTCGGTTGCAGTGCGGTCGCCGGAACTGGTCCAGCAGGTTTGCGCTGAATTTGGCGAGCGAATCGTCATCGGCATCGATGCACGTGGCGGAGAAGTGGCGGTGGATGGCTGGGAAAAGTCCGGTTTGATGCAGGTTGAGGATTTGGCGTTGCAGATGAAGAAAGTCGGTGCGGCCCGAATTATTTATACCGATATTTCACGGGACGGGATGCTGACAGGCGTCAATATTCCTGCGACGTTGCAGCTTGCTGAAAAATCAGGGCTGGCTGTCATTGCTTCAGGGGGCGTCAAGGGAATGGAAGATGTGTTGGCGTTGCAAGCCTTAACGAAACAGGGAATTGAGGGTGTTATCATCGGGAAGGCCTTGTATACGGGCGCCATATCGTTGCCGGAAGCCCTGAAGGTTGCACAAGGGGGGATTTCCTGATGCACACGAAACGAATCATTCCGTGTCTGGACGTGAAGAATGGGCGGGTGGTCAAGGGAACCAACTTTGTATCGCTGCGGGACGCGGGTGATCCGGTGGAATTGGCTGCTTTTTATGATCAGGAATTGGCGGATGAATTGGTGTTTCTTGATATTACCGCGTCATCGGACGGACGCAGTACAATGGTTGATGTTGTAAGACGCACCGCAAGTCAGGTTTTTATACCCTTTACGGTGGGGGGAGGCATTCGCTCTGTCGATGATATTCGCACCATGTTGCATGCGGGGGCGGATAAGGTTTCGCTGAATACGGCGGCGGTAAAAGAACCGGGGCTGATTGCCGCGGGAGCCCAAAGTTTTGGGCGGCAGTGCATTGTTTTGGCGGTAGACGCGAAACGATCCGGCGCGGGAAGATGGGAAGTATTTATCAATGGGGGACGAACGCCCACCGGCATTGATGTGCTCGAATGGATTCAAAAGGGTGTAGAATTGGGCGCCGGCGAAATTCTCCTTACCAGCATGGATTGTGACGGCACAAAAGATGGGTATGACAATGAATTGAACCGGGCAGTATCCGAGAGGGTGCAGGTACCTGTCATTGCGTCCGGCGGCGCTGGAACGCTTCAACATTTTGCTGATGCATTGATGCAGGGAAAGGCCGATGCAGTTTTAGCGGCTTCGGTATTCCACTACGGGGAGTTTAGTATCCGTCAGACTAAAGAATATCTGCGAGGCAAGGGAATCGAGGTGCGATTATAATGATGGAAAGAATCAAGTTTGATGAGAAAGGATTGGTTCCGGCCATAGTCCAGGATATAGAAACAGGCGCTGTTTTAATGCTTGCCTATATGAACCGGGAGTCGTTGGC
>CAZSRN010000313.1:0-2723 GCA_964609115.1 uncultured Veillonellaceae bacterium
GATACTGCCGGATATATGCTGGTTATGTGCGCTACGGACTCGGCGCTGGTTAATGAACAAGCTGCAAGGGCGGCGAAAGAATCCGGCGCTTTGGTTAATGTTGCAGATACGCCTGCGTTATGTGATTTTACGTTGCCGGCGCGGCTGCAACGCGGCAGTTTATCGATTGCTGTTTCGACAGGCGGACAAAGCCCGGCTTTGGCGAGAGAATTGCGGAACGCACTGGCGCAGCAATATGGACAGGAATATGCAGATTATCTGGAGATGGTCAACCGATTGCGTCGTGAATGGCAGGAAAGCTGCGATTCAAGCGCAGAACGATGCCGTAGATGGGCTGACATGAAAGGCTTTGATCCGGAAGTGCTGGAACTGTTACGGCAAGGTCATAAGAAAGAAGCGGAGGTCAGGTTCAGAAATGATATTGGCTGTTCTGGGGCTTAATCATAAAACGGCGCCTGTAGAAGTCCGCGAATGTCTTTCTTGCCCCGAAGATGTGATCAAACAGGCATTGAGAAGACTGGATGAGCATGAAGATTTTATAGAATGCACGGTTCTTTCTACCTGTAATCGCACAGAAATCTATGCGGTGTTGGAAGATGTGGAAGACCCATCCGCTGTTATGCTCGAATTTATGGAGAGGATGACAGGACCCTCGCCTCAAAATATTTCGCAGGAGCATCTTTTTTATTACCAGGGGGATGCTTGTATTCTGCATCTTTTTCGGGTAGCGGGAAGCATTGATTCTCTGATTATCGGCGAAGGTCAGATTCTCAGCCAAGTAAAGAAAGCGTATTCGATCGCCAAAGATTGTGGTGCGACTTCAACAGTTCTTAATACATTGTTTCATCGCGCCATTGCAGCGGGGAAAAAAATCCGTACGGAAACCAAAATTGCGTACAGTGCAGTTTCCGTCAGCTATGCGGCGGTCGAATTGGCGAAAAAGCTATTGGGTGATTTGTCGAAAGCCAATGTAATGATTCTCGGCGCCGGCGAAATGAGTGAGTTGACAGCCCGACATCTAGTGGAAAATGGAGTAAAGACTGTCTTTGTTTCCAATCGCAGTCAAAATCGGGCGGAAGAGCTGGCGGAAAAATTTCATGGACAGGCGGTTCCCTTCGATAAGTTCATGAAATGGGCAGTGGATACAGATATAATCATTACATCTACCGGAGCCCCCCATTATGTTGTCCGCTCCTGGGATGTGGCGCACATTATGCCGCAGCGGGCAGGCCGTCCGTTGGTTTTGATTGACATTGCGGTGCCGCGTGACGTGGAACCGGAAGTTGCCGCCATTGCGGGGGTAAGTCTTTATAATATCGACAACCTGAATGCCGTGGTCGATTCCAACAAACGAGCCAGGCAAAAGGAAGCACGCCAGGCGGAACGCATTCTGGAGACGGAAGCCAAGGAACTGATTGAGCGGTTCCGCTATCTTTCCTATCAACCCGTTCTCAGTCAGATCAAGGATAAAGCGGAAGCCATTCGCCAACGTGAGATAAAACGGGCGTTGGCAAAATTGCCGGATATGAGTGTGGAAGACAGGCGGGTGCTGGAAAATATGTCCCGCATGTTGGTTCGCAAATTGTTGCGAGATCCGGTGATCTGCACCAATGAGGCAGCCGCGCGAGGCGAAGAAGAGTTCTGCGTGGAAGCGCTGACCCAGCTGTTTAAATTGAATGAATTGGGAGAATCAACACGCTGTGAAACCAAACATCATCATCGGTACGCGAGGCAGTAAACTGGCTCTCTGGCAGGCGGAACATATTGCGGAACGTCTGCGGACAATAAATCCGGGAATTGCCGTGTCACTTCAACATATTGTGACTACCGGCGATAAAATTTTGGATGTGCCGTTAGCGCAGATTGGCGGCAAAGGCTTGTTCACCAAGGAACTGGAAGTATCGATGCTTGCCGGTGAAATTGATTTGGCGGTGCATAGCCTCAAAGACATGCCGACAGAGTTGCCTGCAGGATTGGTATTGGCAGCGACAACCGAACGCATGGATCCGCGCGATGCTTTTGTCAGCCGAAAGTATGAGTGTTTTGCAAAACTGCCGACGGGTGCGGTTGTGGGAACTTCAAGCCTGCGGCGCAAGGCTCAGCTGCTTCGCTTGCGACCGGATTTGGAAATTGTCAGCCTGCGCGGAAATTTGGATACTCGATTACGCAAAATGGATGAGGGGCAGTTCGACGCCATTGTTTTAGCCGCAGCCGGATTGCAACGGCTGGGTTGGGGAAACCGTATTACTGCATTATTGTCGACAGAGGAATGTCTTCCGGCCGTGGGGCAGGGGGTGCTGGCCATCGAAACGCGGGCAGATGACGCAAGGATATTGGCGGTAGTTGCCCGACTCAACGATGGCGCGGCGCAGGCGTGCGTAACGGCGGAACGGACTTTTTTGGCGGTTGTGCAAGGAGGCTGTCAAGTCCCTGTGGGGGTGTATGGCAGGATTGATGCTGGAGAACTGACCTTGAAGGCGAGAATTTTGTCGTTGGATGGAGTTCGCTGCGTCGAGGGAGAAGTTGTGGGTAGCCCGGCGCAAGCGGAATCCTTGGGGGATTCCCTGGCCAGACGATTATTGGCAGCCGGTGGCGCTGATATTTTATCCGAGCTTGAATAAGGGAGCGATTGGATTGCAAAAAGGGACAGTATGCTTGGCAGGCGCCGGACCTGGAGACCCGGGATTGGCAAGTGGTCGTACATTGGAATGTATCCGACAGGC
>CAZSRN010000314.1:0-2697 GCA_964609115.1 uncultured Veillonellaceae bacterium
ATAATTGCTCGCTAATGCCTGATAATTGCTGCAGTTCTTTCGCCAACGTATCCACGGCCGTCGATTCTTCTTCGACGCTGGACAGGATGTCATTCATCTTTTTCTGAATCTCAGCGGAAACCATCACCGTTCCTTCCATGGCCGGCGCAATCCGTCCGGCAATGGTTTGAACGTCGCCGATCGATTTTTGGATGGTTACAATCGAACTGTTGCTTTGTTCAGCCAGCTTCCGGACTTCCTGAGCGACCACCGCGAATCCCCGTCCGGCTTCCCCGGCCCGCGCCGCTTCGATGGCGGCGTTCAGCGCCAGCAGGTTGGTTTGGGAAGCGATATTTTTGATCGTGTCCGACACCGCATCAATATTGCGAACCGCGCCGACCAGCGTCTTGGAATCGGTCGTCGTTTCCTGCATCCGCGCCGACTGATTTTGCAGCTGCGCCTGGATCGTGACGACCAAATCCCGGGTGTTGCCGATGCATTGCGCGGCGGAATTCGCCACCTTCATGGCCAGCGCCGACAATTCCGTCATCTTTTCCTTCAGATACTTGGATACGTTCGACAGTTCGTCGATCGATTTTTTATGATACAACGCGGAAAAAACATGCGCCAGCCGACTGATGGACGCGGAGGCGGCGATGCGGGGCGGGCTGACGATGACCGTTGCCTCCGGCGACAAAGACCCGCCAAAGCTTGCATACAAAGTTTTCCCGGGACCGACATAAGCGACTCCACCCGTAATATAGCGGGCTGCAGCGATTTTTTCAGCGACCTGTTGCGGCGGCCATTCATCATACGGTACAATTTCATACTGGACGTGCATCAGGTTGTATCGTTGCAAATAGTCCATCAACACGTTGGTTCCCGCCGAACTGTTGTTGAAGACAACCACGGAATTTCCGGCTGGAATCTGACTGATCTTGATAAAATAGTCCGTTGGCGGAACCAGCTCAATCCCGACGACTTTTTCCACGCCGAAAACACTTTCCAGTTCCTGCTGTCGATTTACCATACACACGTACAAGTCGGCGTCCCGGACCTGTTTGTAATTGTCGAGTGTAGCCGTTGTGATTTCCGCGGCCCCGCCGACCGTCGTCGACACTACCGCCTTCAATTCTTCCGCGTTTCCCATGTTCGCACCGATGACCAACAATTTCAACGCCACTGGATCAGCCTCCCCTTCTTCCTGTAGTCAAGAATCCGGCACTTTGCGCTCATTTCTTGCTTTGTTAATGAATTATTTCGCGTTTTTGCGGCGAAACCCTCCCCTTCCGCACGAATATTTTCGGAATAAACAGGAAAACTTTCAATTCGATCCACTTGTCCTCCATGGAACAAGCGTCGAAAATACCGGCGATTTTTCAGTTGTTTTTCAGAAAGAAACGGTATAGTGAAGCAAAGAGAAAAAGGAGTTGGCCGTGATGTCAAACAAGAAAGACATATTGATTGTCGGAACTCTCAGCGTACTATTGTTCGCCGGATTTACAGTCTATAACCATTCTACAGGAGTTCGTCACGGCAGGACTCGGGAAAATCCCGGACGGATTACACAGCAGCAAAGCGAACAACCGCCTGATAAAAAAAGAACGACTTCCGTGCAAAGTACAAATGAGACACCGACCGAACAGCCGCCGACGCCGGTGCGCAATAAAACTACCAGGACAAAGGCGTCATAGCTTTGGACTCCCTAAGCTTTCGGGCCATGAATACGGATTTTTTTGTTGCCGGAATACCGAAGGAGAAAGCCGAAGAAGTGCGTTGCGAGGTGGAACAAGCTGAGAAGCGGTTCAGCCGGTTCAACCCGGATAGCGAGATCAGCAGGCTTACTGCGCAAAGCGGCGGGTGGGTGAGTGTTTCTTCTCCTACCTATGATCTGCTCCATGATGCGGTTATCGCTTTTCAAACAACGGAGGGCCTTTTTAATCCTTTTTTGGGGAATGCGATGCAGGCGATAGGCTATGATCGCAGCTTTGAAAAAATCCGGTCGGGGCCGGCCAAGTCGGCAATGGACAAGAAGCAGGATGCGCCAATGACGGAACCGGCGGAGGGTAAGATAGATATGAATCCGAATCGGCAAACCGTTCGGCTCAAGCAGGGGATCGCTTAAGATCTGGGCGGTCTGGCAAAAGGCTGGACAGCGCAGCGCTCTGCGGACAGATTGATGGCTCAGGGCGTGGTGAGCGGATTGATAGATGCCGGTGGCGATATTGTGCTATGGGGAAATGAGCCGGAGCAGGGACTTTGGGGAATCGGCGCGGCTGATCCGTTGGGAGGCCTTGAGGATATTGCCGTTCTATGGTGTGAGGGATTGACCGCGATGGCTACCAGCAGCGTTGTCAAACGAAGCTGGCAAAGGGAACGGGAGACGGTGCACCATATCATCGATCCGCGAACAGGAGAACCGGCCGTGTCGGATTTATTGCAAGTGACTGTTTTATCCCGTGACTTGGTGACGTCGGAACAATATGCAAAATGTCTGATCGTGCTGGGCTCGATGAAAGGATTTTTGTGGCTGGCCGAACGCAGGCCGGATATTGCCTATATCGCTGTCTTGCGGGATGGAACCGTTCATATCAGCGACAACATTGGGTATTATGCAAAAGAATGGGAAGTGAAAAAACATGTGGAGTGCAGCTCAACATAGCGTGGATATTTTTAGCGCCGGGAATATGGTTCGGGGGAGCGGAATGGCTGCCTATA
>CAZSRN010000315.1:0-2693 GCA_964609115.1 uncultured Veillonellaceae bacterium
GAAATAATTATAGCAGGATTTAGCCTGGTTGTTGTGGAAAGGTCAACACATCAAAACGGGTAAGGGGAGCGATGACTGTGACTTATTTGGTTGGTTGCGCATTATTGCCGCATCCACCCATCATGCTGCCGGAGGTGGGGGGAGCAGAATCCGATCGTGTTCAAAAAAGTGCACAGGCGGCAGAAGCTGCCGCGCTATTTTTGCTTCAAAAAAATCCTTCCACAATTGTAGTGATAACGCCGCACGGACCTGCATTTAGAGATGCAGTCGGCATTAATGTTTCACCGGTTTTGCGTGGCAACCTGGCTTCGTTTGGAGCGCCGGGGGTCGCTGTATCCTTTGAAACGAATAATCTTTTGGCGCAAAATATTATCCGTCAGTCTGAGCGTCTCGGGGTCAGCTTGGCCATACTGGACGAGCATCTGTCCCAACAATACCGGTTTTCTCTGCAGCTCGATCATGGGGCGGTGATTCCGTTGCATTATCTATACAAAGCAGGTTTTCGCGGACAGGTTATTCATCTGAGCGTTGGGTTTTTAACCTATCCGGAAATGTATACCTTTGGGAAAGCAGTACAAGGCGCTATTGAAATGGGTCGGCAGAAAGTAGCGGTTGTTGCGTCCGGTGATCTTTCTCATCGCTTAATTCCAGAAGCGCCTGCGGGATACAGTCCGAGTGGTCGCATATTTGATGATCAAATTATGGAACTTTTGCATTTCATGGATGTAAAGTCCATGTTTGTCATTGATTTAAAAATGGTCGAAGAAGCGGGCGAATGCGGTCTTCGACCGATATTTTTCCTGATGGGGACTTTGGATGGGTTGGATGCGGAAGCAGAGATTCTTTCATATGAAGGGCCGTTTGGCGTAGGATACGGAGTGGTGATTTTTTCACTGAATGGCAAACGTAAAGCAAAGGAGGGATAATGAATGAAGGAAGAAAGCTTACCCGTGCGTCTTGCAAAGGAAAGCCTACATTATTTTATGATGAATGACAAAGTAATGCCTGAGCCTTCAGGTACACTGCCTGCCGAATTGACGAATCGGGCCGGAGTTTTTGTTTCGTTGAAAAAGCATGGACAATTACGTGGCTGTATCGGGACAATTTTACCAACGCAGTCCAGCGCGGCAAGAGAGATCATACGGAATGCCGTTAGCGCTGCAACCGAAGATCCCCGGTTTGACAGGGTAACACCCTCGGAATTGGATGAGCTCGATATATCGGTCGATATTTTGGGAACGCCGGAACGAATTGATTCCCTCGATAAACTGAATCCAAAACAGTATGGCGTGATTGTGCGACATGGGAGCCGTTCTGGCGTATTGTTGCCCGATCTTGAAGGAATTGACACGGCAGAAGAACAAGTGAATATTGCTTGCCGCAAAGCCGGGATAGATCCTGACGAAAGCGTAGATTTATACCGCTTTCAAGTAGTGCGATATCATTAGTAGTTTTTATCGCGATGGGAAAATTCAAGCGGTGGAAAATCCGTTTTAGGAAAAGGGCGTTGCATAACGGACGGCTACTGTTGTCGCCCGCTTTTTTCACGAGAAAGCACCGCGCAATCTTCATGTTCCCTTCAAAACATAGCATAATTTTGCATGAAATTACCGGATAATACGAAGCAGAAGTGTTGCAAAAAAATGCATTATTGATGTATAATAATCAACAATGAATGGAGGCGGTAAGATGAAAGTTAGCATTTTGGGTGCTACGGGATATACCGGCGAAGAGTTGTTGAGAATTTTGTCAAACCATCCGCAGGCAAGGGTTCAATACCTGACTTCGGAAAATCAGACGGGTACGCCTGTTTCTCAAGTATATCCGCATTTGAACCAATTTTACCATGATCAGATGATTTCCATCAAGGAAGTCGATCGGATAGCCGCCGACAGCGACGTCGTTTTTGCCTGCCTTCCGCACGGCCATGCGATGGCAATCGGTGAAAAAGTGACGGCGGCGGGAGCCCGGCTGATTGATTTGGGTGCTGACTACCGCTTTTCGGATACTCGTGTGTATGAGCAATGGTATAAACTGAAACATGTTCACAAAAATTCGCAGGCAGTGTATGGGCTGACAGAGTTAAAGCGTGAACAGGTTAAGGCGGCTAAAATTGTCGCCAATCCCGGTTGTTATACCACCGCGTCTATTTTAGCGCTGACGCCGTTGATCAAAAACAATTTGGTTGACCGGCAGACAGTGATTGTTGATGCGAAATCCGGAGTATCCGGCGCTGGGCGTAAACCTGAAACAATGTATCTGATCTGCGAAGCCTTTGAGAATGTGCAGGCATATGGGATTGCCACGCACAGGCATACGCCGGAAATAGAACAAGCGCTGTCGGAAGCGGCGCAAGAACCGATAGTGATTAATTTTACTCCCCATCTGATTCCGATGCCGCGAGGTATTCTGGCAACCTGCTATGGAAATTTGAAGAGCGGTGTGACGGCGGAGCAAGTCGACAAGGCATTCCAAGAGGCTTATGGAAAAGAATTTTTTATTCGCTTGTTAGGCCGCGGGGGATATCCGGCAACCAAAAATACACGGGGATCCAATTTCTGCGATATTGCCTGGCATATTGATCCGCGGACGAATCGCGTGATTGTGGTATCGGCTCTTGATAATCTGGTCAAGGGCGCTGCCGGGCAAGCAGTGCAAAATATGAATGTTATGATGGGAATTGATGAAAAGGC
>CAZSRN010000316.1:0-2685 GCA_964609115.1 uncultured Veillonellaceae bacterium
CCGTTTCATGATAGCCGCGGGTATAAAACAATTCTTCCGTCGCATCCAGAATTTCTGCCATTCGCACGTGAGGATCTTTTGTAATTCTCGCCATATCATTTTCCCTCCGACTGACTTCAGTCAAATAATAATATAAAAAAATCTCTCTGTCAAGATGTCATAAAAAAAAGGAGACGGCAGACTCGCTGTCGGCTCCACAAATGGATTCATTTATTTTTTAATACTTGGATTGCCTTTGCCCAATCCTTGCTGCCAAAGACGGCAGAACCCGCGACCAGTACGTCGGCGCCTGCCCCCCTCACCTGTGCTACTGTTTCAGCATTAACGCCGCCATCTACTTCAATGAAAACCCGATGCCCACTTTCAACGATTATTTTCTTTAACCGTTGAATCTTCGATATGGACGAAGATATAAATTTTTGCCCTCCAAATCCGGGGTTCACGCTCATTACCAGAACCATATCCACTTCATCCAGGATTTCTTCCAGCGTTCCAAGCGGTGTTGCAGGATTCAGGGCCACGGCCGGTTTCACTCCCAGCTCCCGGATATGGGCAACCAATCGGTGAAGATGCGGCTCTGTCTCAACATGCACCGTCAGCCAATCTGCGCCGGCGTCGGCAAAAGCATCGACGAGTCCGGACGGATTCATCACCATCAGGTGCACATCCAGCGGTAATTTCGTGATCTTACGGATAGCAGCAACCAAAGGGGGGCCAAACGTCATATTCGGAACAAAATGCCCGTCCATTATGTCCAAATGCAGCCAGTCAGCGCCAGCCGCCTCCACTTTCGCAATATCTTCCGCCAGCCGAACAAAATCTGCGGATAATAGTGAGGGTGCAATAATCGTCAATTCAAAACCTCCTTTGTTGGGTCTGTTGTATTTCATTTAGCAGTTCAAGATAGGATTCATAGCGCCAAGAAGCGATTTCACCGCATTGAACAGCCTGTTTTACTGCACATTGCGGCTCCTTATGATGAAGGCAGGAAGAAAAATGACAAGCCGCCAGCTTATCTTTGAATTCACGATATTGGAACCGTAATTCATCCGGAGACATCTCCACGAATTCTGTCAGACTAAATCCCGGCGTATCGACAACAAAACCTCCCCCGGACAATGGCAGCAACTCCGCACACCGGGTCGTATGCTTTCCCCTGCCGATCTTTTGGCTTAATTCTCCCGTTGCCAAGGTTAATCCAGGTTCAACAGCATTCAGCAAAGACGATTTGCCGACACCGGATGGTCCTGCAAACACACTGACTTTCCCATATAAACTTTTTTGCAGGTCGGTAATGCCTATTCCAAACTTCGCCGACACCAACAATACGGAGTAACCGATTTTTTCATATTCAGTGAGAAATGAATGTAATTCTTCCGGATTCGCCATATCAATCTTGTTGATGCAGAGAACCGGTTCTATTTCCGACAGCTCCGCCAATACCAGGAAACGGTCTACTAATCCGAAATCTACACGAGGCTGACTGGCGGAGAAAGTAAGAATAGCCTGGTTCACGTTGGCAACTTCCGGTCGTTTGAGAAAAGAATCACGGTCTCCTATTTCCTCGATCGTACCTGCGTTTTCGCCGGAAACCGAATAAGACACCCTGTCTCCCACACAAACGGAATAGCGGGTTTGTTTCATGCGCCCCCGCAACTTACAGGAAAATATACGGGACCCACTTTGGACAAAATAAAATCCACTGGTGGCTCGAACTACAACCCCTGTCAGCCAGTTTTTTTCCATCGGCTAGAATGACTGTTCCTGGACAAGTTTATTGTTTACAATGGCTTTTACGGTCATCTGCCCAGTCCCTTCCACTACTTTTTCGATACGCTCGCCGGGTTTATGAACATTTTCATAGACAACCCGCTCGCCTTTTGCGTCATTTACGATAATCTTGCAGGATTGGCGAATGGGTCCATCCGGCACGACAAATTGAATTCGGGCCCGCTTGGGAATTCCGGCATCGCTGCGCGCCACTTCAAGGTCCACATTGGTTCCTTCATAGACACTGCTGCCGGCCGCCGGCGCCTGACCACTCACCATGCCGGGTGCAAAGCGCGAGTTAGAAATCTCTCGTACCGCTCCCACCTTCAGATGCAAAGCTTCAATTCGGGCCATTACGCTTTGTATGCTCTCCCCTTGAAAATTGGGTACGGTAATTTGCTGGGGACTTTTTCCCTTGCTGATAATCATATCAACCAACACACCCTTGGCAACCTGTCCGGGGGGCCGTGGATTCTGGCTGATAATCATATCGACCGAAACGGTTGCAGAGTATTCCTCGCTGATAATGCCTACCTTCAATCCGGCGCTGCGTATCCGCGCTTCCGCCTCACGGCGCGGCAGACCCTTCAGATCAGGAATTGAGGTAACGTCGGGTCCCTTGCTGACAACAATCTGAACAGATCGTCGCTCTTTCACAATCTGGCCGCCCTTGGGTTGTTGCGAAATAACATATCCGGCGGGAACCCGTTCATCAAACGCTTCAGAAATCTGAACCCGCAAATTATCGTTCGTTAGTAGGGAACGTGCTGTTTCCGCAGGCTTGCCCACCACATCCTGCACCATAACTTCTTTGCCGCCGACAAATCCGCCGTCAGCCAAAAATTGTCCCAGAACAAAACTGAGGAACAGGAGAACCATGACTCCCCATGACCACTTGGGTAGTTTTTTCAATCG
>CAZSRN010000317.1:0-2668 GCA_964609115.1 uncultured Veillonellaceae bacterium
GCAACCCTCATCCTCGTCGTCAATGTCTTCCTCATCGTCAATGTAGACCAGAATGGCATATTTTTTCTCGCCAATATCAATATATCGGTGTACATAATATTCATTTCCTTCTTCATCCGTGAAGATTTCGACCTCTTCGGCGTCTTCGTGTTCAAAATCAGACATACTGCACCTCACAATACTAATGTGTTTTTAATGGTATACTATAATACTTTCCCTGTCAATGCCGCTCAATGTCTTATCAAGGCTGTATGACCGCACTTTTGCGAGAAATAAAATTCATGTATCCTTGCAAAATCAGAACCGCCGCCACTTTATCCACGACTTGCCGCCGTCGTCCCCGGCTCATGTCGGCATCTATCAATACGCGCTGGGCCGCCGTAGTAGTCAATCGCTCATCCCAATAATCCACCGGTATTCCAGCTTGTTCTTCCGTCAGACGGCTGCCGAATGCACGCACTTTTTCCGCCATGGGGCCGTAACTGCCATCCATATTTCTGGGCAATCCAAGTACAAGATGGGTCACCTCTTTCTCCTGGATCAGCTCTCCAATTTGAACGAGATCTTTTTCGGTTCCTTTGCTGTTTATTACACACAATCCTTGAGCGGTTAGCAATAAGTCATCACTGATGGCGACGCCGATTCTTTTTTCACCCAAATCCAATGCCATAATGCGCATTTTATCGCTCCCCGCTTCTCTTTGGCTTAAAAAGTTACCGCTGTGATTACTTCCTCACAGCGGTAACTCAAATCGACCCGATTAACGATCTTTCAAATAACAACGAACCAGTTCTTCCAACAACTCATCCCGCTCCACCCGGCGGATTTGACTGCGAGCTTCCTTATAGCTGGTAATATAGGTTGGATCGCCTGACAACAAATATCCTACAAGTTGGTTGATTGGGTTATATCCCTTTTCCTTCAAGGCTGCAAATACCGAATCCAGAATTTTACCGGCTTCCGTTTTTTCCTTTTCTACCGTAAATTTCATGGTCGCATCGAAAGCATCGTCCGAAGATTCTTGGCAGAGGCTTTCGCCGACCTCCAACGGTTTATGAATTGTCTCATCGGCTGAAAAAACCATTCCGGTCATCTCCCATCACGAATCTCTATTTGAATCCTATAACTAGTATTCAACTTTTTTCGACCGGTTTCCTGCCGCAAAGGCGCATTTTTACTTTACTTGTTTTTCCAGAATCGAACCCACAAGCGCCAGAGCGGTCGATAGCTTTTCAGGATTTTTTCCGCCGGCCTGCGCCATCTCGGGGCGTCCACCACCACCGCCGCCAGCCGCTGCAGAAACTTCCTTAACAATATTTCCTGCATGAACCCCCCGTGCAACGGCGTCTTTTCCCGCCATCGCGACAAAGTTCACTTTGTCGCCTGCAACAGCTCCCAACACAACAACCCCCGCCGTCAATCCGTCGCGAATTCTATCGGCTATGGATCGCAATTCATCCATGTCCGGTGCATTCACTTTTGCAACAACATACTGTACACCTTTTACCTCATTGACTTGCTGCAGCAGTTCCTGAACAATCCCTTGGGAAAGCTGGGTTTGCAGGAACGAAATCTCTTTTTCGAGTTCCCGTACATGATTCAGGGATATTTCCATACGACTGACCAGTTCTTCCGGCCGGGTTTTTAAAAGTTGAGCCGTATTTTCCAGAATACTTTCTCTTTGGTTGGCATATTCCAATGCAGCCAATCCCGTCACGGCTTCAATTCGGCGCAGCCCGGAACCTACGCTGGACTCTGCAATAATTTTAAGCTGACCGATTTCTCCAGTCGAACCTACATGAACTCCACCGCACAATTCCTTGGAAACATCGCCGACGACAACTACTCGGACCTTCTCTCCATATTTTTCACCGAACAGAGCCATGGCGCCCATTTGTTTTGCCATTTCCTGACTGGTTTCCAGTGTGCCGATATTGATATCAGACAATATCGCTTGATTGACAGCCAACTCCACGGCGGCAATTTCAGCCGGAGTCATCGCTGAAAAATGGGAAAAATCAAAACGCAACCGATCCGGTCCAACATAAGATCCTGCCTGGTTCACATGCGTTCCCAGGATATCTCTCAGCGCAGCCTGTAAAAGGTGAGTAGCGGAGTGATTGCGTGCACTGGCAACGCGTCGCGCAGTATCAACTTTCAGCTTGACAACGTCTCCCTGTTTCAGGAAACCTTCCGTCACATGCCCCAAGTGATAGACCGTTCCATCCGGCAATTTTCGGGTTGTGTTCACTTCCACATTTCCTAAAGGTCCCGTCAGGACACCCATGTCGCCGACTTGTCCGCCGCCTTCCGCATAGAAAGGCGTAACATCGAGAATTACCGCAACTTCTTCCCCGTCGCGGGATTCCGTAACAATACGTCCATCTCTGAACAGACAGGCTACTGTAGCAGTATGCGCCGTATAATCGACACGAAGCTTGTCGGTTCCAATTTTTGATAAATCCGGGATCACTACGGCGGCTTCCGCCTCCTGCCGCGCCGAACGCGCCCGTTCCCGCTGCTCCGCCATCGCCCTGTCAAATCCGGCTTTGTCCAGTTTCAGCCCTTGCTCCGACAAAATTTCATCCGTAAGTTCCCATGGAAAACCAAATGTATCATACAGTTTAAATGTGACAGCCCCGTCCAGCACTTCTCCGCCTGCCGCCTT
>CAZSRN010000318.1:0-2665 GCA_964609115.1 uncultured Veillonellaceae bacterium
AGTGCACCGAAGGGTTCATCCATCAGAATCAAATCAGGATGATAGCATAACGTGCGCCCAAGAGCAACCCGTTGAGCCATACCGCCGCTCAATTGGGAAGGGTACGCGTTGCGAAAATCTTCCAAGCCCAATTGCTGCAACGCCGGAGTGACAATCGAGTCAATCGTTGCCGGAGAGAAAGACTTGTCCAGAGAAAATGCCATGTTTTCAAACACCGTCAACCAAGGCATAAGTCGGGGTTCCTGAAAAACAAAACCAATTTTCGGAGTTGCCTGATCATTCTCGACGCAGGTCCAGCGGATTTGGCCGGTGGTCATTGGCTCCAAACCACCTAATAAACGTAATAAAGTCGTTTTTCCACAACCGCTTTTGCCGACGATAACGGTAAAACTGCCATGAGGAATGGTCGCATTCACATCTTTTACGGCAGCCAACATTCGATTGCCTAAAGAAAAATGCTTGGAGAGATTATATAAATCAGCCCCGGCCATAATCCGTTTCCTCTCCTTCCCGCCACGGAACGAGTTTTTTTGCCAATCGGAAAAAACTCCAGTCAATCAAGGTTCCCATGACTCCAATAGTCAAAATGCCAATAATAACTAAATCGGGACGGGATAGTTGTTCGGCGTCCAAAATCATGTAGCCGATTCCGGAAGAGGCCGCAATCAGTTCGGCGCCGACCAGCGCCCGCCAGCTGTAACCCAGACCGAGGCGCATACCGACGAGAATGGACGGCAACGACGAAGGCAATACAATATAACGGAAGATTTTTTGACGGTTCATCCCAAAAGAACGACCGACTTCAATCCATTTTATGTCACAGCTGCCTACGCCGTGCAGCGTATTGAAAAAAATCGGGAAAAATGTGGCCATGACAACAATCAGCAATTTGGGCAATTCGCCGATCCCAAACCAAAGAATCAGGATGGGGATGGTTGCCAGCGGGGGAATATGACGGATACACTCCAGCGAGGTATGAACATAGGGAGACCAGTTCTTGTTCATGCCCAGTAATATAGCCAGCGGGGTCGCCAAAAAAAGTGCGGTAAAAAAACCGGCAAAAACTCGATAAAAACTGACCAGCAAATGTTTGAAAAGCGTTCCATCCGCAAGCGCTTGAAAAAAAGCGGCGGCGACCTCTGCGGGCGGCGGTATGATATAGGCGCTCCATAAAGAAAATTGCGAGCCGAATACCCAGCAGAGAAAAAATATTGCAGGGATATACAGGCCGCGAAAAAAAGCTTGTGGGTTGCTCATCGCACCAAAGTCCTCATTATTATTGTTTTTTGGCGAAAAAAATCCGCTCGGCGCAGGTGACGCAAAGCGGATGAAACCTTATGACACAACCGGAAAAAAATAAGTGCGTCATAACGGCCATCCCTTGGCTTCAGGCCTGCGCCCTGTTCCTCAGGAGTCCAGATACAATTTAATTATAGAGCTATGGAGAAAAATTATCAACACTTACAAAGGCGACACAAAGTGTTTTAATTGAAAATTCTCCTAATATCCATTAGCGATAGGGAAACAGTAGACAGCATGGCGATAAAAAGCTTACCATATGAGTATTGTATAAAGTGCAAGGGGGCGGAAAGAGTGTTCAGAGAAATGAGGCGAAAAGATCGAAAACTTGAAACTAGCGAGGCAGCAGCCATACTAGAAAAATGCAATTACGGGGTTCTGTCGACCGTGGGCGTAAATGGGTATGCGTATGGAGTCCCGTTGAGTTTTGTATATATCCATGATTGTATCTATTTTCATTGTGCGCCCGAAGGTGAAAAACTGGACAACATCAAGAATAACCCTAAGGTTTCCTTTTGCGTTGTGGGCGATACCCTGAGTTTGCCGGAGAAATTCAGCACAAATTATGAAAGCGTTGTGATTTTCGGCAAGGCTGTTGAAGTGCACGACGGGGAAAAGAAGGAGGCGCTTTTAGCTTTTATCGATAAATATTCAAGCCAACATATGGAGAAGGGAAAAGAGTATATCAAAAATGCCGGGAGCAAAGCCAAAGTGGTAAAGATCTGTATTGAAAGCCTTGCCGGCAAGGCGAGACGCTGAGAGGCATAGAGTGGGATTCATGTTTGAAATAAGAAAATACAGCACGAAAGATGAATCCGGAGTCATGCGCATCATTGAAGCCGAGGGAAAAGATTGGGCCTGTTATTGGGCTGAACCCAACAGGGCAAAGTACAAAAAGGCATTGGCAACGTCTATAAGCTATGTGGCGCTACAAGAGGATGAGGTTTGCGGGTATTCGCGTTCCCTAATGGACGCACTATATATTTATGTTTGCGATTTGCTTGTAACACCCGCATGCCGCGGCAATCAACTGGGGAAAAAACTGATGGAACGTGTAGCGGCAGAGTACCCTGATTTTCCGATTTATATCATGTCCGGTAATGATGAATACTATTCCAAACAGGGATATAGCAAAGCAGGCTCGGTATATTTGTTAAGATAAGCGTAGGGGAAAAGGAGCCGAATTATCTGTAGCGGGGCAGTCGCCTAATTTTAGGCAAAATGTTGATTTTGCGCTGTTTGTCATATATAATAAATGGCGTTGGGAAGTATGCCCAACGACTATGCAGAGAGTGTTTTGATTTCTCAAGTTTTCGGGCGGGCGTAGCTCAGTGGTAGAGTACCGGCTTCCCAAGCCGTGGGTCGC
>CAZSRN010000319.1:0-2664 GCA_964609115.1 uncultured Veillonellaceae bacterium
TTGGATAAAATGCCGTATTGCTGATACTGTTTGTAGAAAGGAACCACGCTGTCACCGGCAACCGCCGAGAATACGACATCGGGTTTGGCCTGTTTGATTTTGTTGATCAGGGAGGAAAACTCAGTATGTCCCAGTGGAACGAACTCCTCGCCGACGATTTGTCCGCCTGCTTTTTCCATCATTGCCTTGGCTTTCTTGACGCTCGTCACGCCGAACACGTAGTCAGAGCCTACGAAGAAAACTTTTTTGCCTAGGTTCTTGACGATCCAGGGAATGAAGTCGGCGCTTTGCTGACTGGGAACCGAGTTGGTATAAATGACGTTGGGCGATGGTTTTTCGCCTTCATAATACGTGTTATAAATCAATACTGATTTGTTGCGTTCCACATCGGGAATGACCGCCAGCCGCGTAGCGGAAGAATTGGTTCCGACCGTAGCCACTACTTTATCCTGCAAAATCAGTTTCTTGATTTTTTCGGTAGCTTTCGCCGGATCCGAAGCATAATCTTCATAGACCGGAATCAACTTCTTGCCTTTAATTCCTCCGGCGGCGTTGATTTCATCAATTGCCATTTTTGCGGCGTTCAACATCGGTTTTTCAGAGATGGAGAAGGGGCCGGTGGTCGAGTACAATACACCGATCTTGATCCCATCGGCCGCAGCATCCGCGCCAGCCTTAGCAGGGGCTTTTTCGGATTTCCCGCAACCGGTGAGCAGCACCATAGCCATTGCTACCATTAGTAGGGCCGTCATCCATTTCTTATTCGTCATCATTACTTCCTCCTCGCACTTTTACACTTCTCAAAAAAAACAGGCCTTGTTCTTGCGAACAAAGCCTCATTGCTTTTCCCTGGAACGTTTATGTCGGGGCGCTTGCCCTGTTGGATTAGATTATAGCACCGGCAAAAATCAAAAACAATAGAGAGTCACCACAAATACTATTGTGCCTGCGCACATTTTTTCAGCTATTGGACAAGGCCTGTTCAAAGACGATGCGGATAGTTCTCAAGAATAATCATCACAATCGGTTTCAACTCAAGCCCCCCTACCATGCGTATTGCAATGCCAAATTTCCCTGGAATCCTTTCTCGCTGCCGAAAACTTGGGCAACCTCTCCCTGCAGACTGTATTGGGGGCTTAATTTCAGATCGGCGCCTACTGTCAGTACGCAGCTGCCCCGGTTCAGTTCGCTACTGGCCCGATCCCCCGCGATATCGACTTCATTCCGATGCGAAAAATTGTGAATGTAGCTGAATCTCGCCCAGTATTGAGACTGCCGGTTGGAATCGTGAACGTTGATGCGCCGGGCTTCCATACCGAGGCGACCCCAATATGAGTCCCCCTGTTTCAGTGAAACGCGTGCGCCAAGCTTATCGTTGAAATCGTTTTGCCCAATCTTGGTATAAGAAAGCTGCACTTGTGGTTCCAGGACCCAACCATTGGGTTGCCGGAAAGAAACCCCATTTTCCACCGTAAGCATCGTGATATTTCCGTTGTATTCCTGCTTGAGCCCGTAGCCGAGTTCTCCGGGAACCGTATTGCTGAATTCCAGACTGCCATGCAGCAGCGACCAGTTTCCGTACCACGATCGTGAACTATCCGGTCGATTCACATAGAGACCGTATATCCCACCGACTGTTGCCTGCGTCTTGTTTTCCACGTTGCCAGTTCCATAGTTGCTTGTGCCATATTTTTGATAGTTGCTGCCCTGCCCCAGCATGGCTCCAAAATAGGATCGGGATTTATAAGTCGGCCGTCCCCCCTGGGTCATCCGTTGCCAGCCAAAACTCATGCCTGTCGTCTGGGCGTTGGCGAAACTGCCGTCCACTTCGCCGAAGTCGGTATTGCCACCAAAGCCTCGCAGCCAAAAGTGCCCTTCCTGAGCAGGCTGTTCCCGCGCACCGGCATCGAATCGAATTCCTTCGTATCGGGTCTGGTTCAGGTGAGCGCCCAAATCCATGGCGATGCTGCGTCCGGCCTTCTGCGCGCTCGTAACCGCGCCGGAATAGCTCTTCATGTAGTCCGGCGCATAGAGTGCATAGACCAACCAACTGTTTACCGCCCCGCTGAAATAGTATTGATACGCTCCGCCTGCCCGGTATTCGCCGTCTTTTTCCATCGGCGAAGCGATCCCTCCGACCAACGTATACCCCGCCGGCACATCAATCACGTAAATGCGCTGCAAATCACTGCCCCACGCGGCCAAAATCGCCTGTTCATCCCGACTGGCCTGAACTCCCCTGTACTGATCGCCCCACCAAGCGCCGAGGTAGGTGGCCGTTTCCATCGTACCGGTTTTTCCTCTTCTATATAAACGCTGCGTCGCCGCAGTCGTTACAATGTCCAGCTTGGTGTCGGTAACCCCTGCAAGGCCGGTAAACGAGTAAAAGTTATCATAGACCGGAACGTACTGGCTAAGAGTAGTATCCCATTTTTGATAAAATCGGTTACTGATACTTGTAGTCTTGAGAAGCGCAATTTTTGCATCCAAGCGGCTTTGGGTTACGCCTTCATAAACATTATATGCAGCCTGCCCGGTAACTCTGACCGGATTGGGCTGGCTCTGGATTTGCACATCAATCAAATGCAAGTCGTCATTGATCCCGGCAAAAGATACCGGCACAGAAAAAAGATAGCGTACAATTAAGTTCGCAAAAGTAAAAAA
>CAZSRN010000320.1:0-2293 GCA_964609115.1 uncultured Veillonellaceae bacterium
TGTGGTCCATATTTTCGCCTCCATTTTTTCGAGATGACAGCGCATCTTTTTGAATGACAGCGCATTTTACCTATTTTCACCTTATTTTCACATGAGAGAGTAGTAGTAAAAAAACATGGAAAGTGCTTAAAATGCGCTGTCACTTGTAGAAATGCGCTGTCTTTTCTACAGTCCTGCAATGTCATTGAAATCTTGCGTGCTTTGTGGCCGAAGTTTCAGACCCACTACGCATCGTTCCCCGCTGCTATTCATTGCAAGTTTTACCCCTTTGGTTTTTAATGTTTCACTGAATTTTCTCCGACTAAAAAAACACCTCATCCCGTTTTTCACTACCCAATCCCGAAAGTTCTGGAATAAATCAACGGTTTTGGTCTTGATGTTTGGTGCCTCCTCGCAACATTCATCCAACCAATCTGTAAATACATCATTTTCAGAACGATATTCCTGCGTTGCCTGAATCACATCCTCAGGGGGATTCAATCCTTCCTTTTGCCATTGAAGACAACCCTCGACCATCCAGCGAAGAATGCCTGGCCATTCTTTCTGAAGTGTTTCTTTCAGCAGGTTGTCCCGAGCCGCGCCCTCAAATTTCTCTGTAAACGGTATCAGCCTGATTCGGCGCCAAAAAGCGCCATCTTCTCCGCTGGCAGCTGGCTTGTGATTGGTCAGCAGACACAGCTTAAACGATGGTGTAAAATCAAAAAATTCACAGTGCAAAAAGCGTGCTTTAATCACGTCCTGCCCAGTTAACTGCTTCACAAGCGCCATATTCATTTTTCGGCCTTCAATCGTTTCGCTGGCCAACACAAAGCGCGAACCCCGCAGTGCCGCAATGTCGTTGTTGATGCCTTCATTCCGTTTCACCAGCAAGGTTTCTGCTGGCGTTATGGTGGCGTAATCCCCCATTATCGACTGAACTACATTGAATAACGTGGATTTGCCATTCGCACCCGTCCCCCACGCAATGGCCAGGATTTGTTCTCGACAGTCACTTGTCAAACAGTATCCCAGAAACTTCTGCACGAATCGGATTACGCTCGAATTCCCGCCCCCGAGTATGGTATCTGGAAAAATTTCCGCTAAGAATTGTGTGAACCTTGGGCACATCGCGACCGGGTCATACATCACCGGTGCCTGCTTGGTAATCAGATCAGTGTTGTCATGCGGCAGTAGGGTTCCACTTTGCAGGTCAATGGTTCCATTCAGCACATTGAGCTTCCAGGGACTGCGATCAAAAGCGTCCACTGTGACACTCAATTTATACGAAGCCCCCTCGGCCATGGCTTTCATCCGGACAAGCGCTTCTGATTTGTTGGCATGCAAAGCAATGGCTTTCCGGTCAGCAGGTTCGGCGGCGGCGGCCGCCTCCGCGTAAATGGACCGAACACATTCAGCAGCCAATTTCATGATCTCGTGCGATTCATCCCGTCTCCAACACCCACCGGAATAAACGAACCAGGATTTAAGTTGTGGACAGTGCAACACCCGGCCCTGAAACCTTCGGGCGAAACGCGATGCATTGCCTAGGTCCGTCAAATGTTTCGCCTGACTATATTCAGGGTCATAATGCGTCGTTTGTTTTTCCTGCGCCCTAGCAATGGTCATAGCTCCGTACGTCTGTTCTCCGTGCTGTTCGTCCCACTTGGGCCGGTATAGTTCCGATTGCCGAAACAATCTGTCTATCTGCTCAGAATCCTGTGTCCAGAAGGCAAGAATCATACAGAGCGCGGAATCCGCTTCAGATTGGGACGTGTACCGGTCCGGATAATCCTGCCAGCGACCTTCCCATAAATCCATAAATAGAAAACTGTTGCGCTTGGCCCCCTGTGCTCTACTTACGATTTCATCGTCCGTCAGAAGATTTCCGTCACCATTCACCGTCCATTCATCTCGCGTCGGTGGCGGCTGACGAGGATCAGCAGCGAAGGTTTGAGCATAGAATCTGTTCAGCACATCCTGCCGGCATGCAACCTCTTTCATGCACTCCCCTCCGGCAGCAGGTTTCCAGTGATGGTGAAATAGTGGGCGCAGTCATATATTTCAATCCTGCCACCGCGCTTTTTGCACTTTGGACCCGGCTTCTTGCCCTTGATGATGATATGCAACCCACTCCCACTCGGGCTAATTTCCGTATAGGAATTAAACTGCTTCACAATGTCGAGCGCCCAGGGTTCTATTTCACCCGTTTGCGGGTTTCTGCATTTGTCCAGGTCAATTCCGCAGTAGGCGTCGGTCGCAGCAAATACAAATCCTATGCCGGAAATGTTATTGATCTTTGTCATGTCTTCCGCTG
>CAZSRN010000320.1:2303-2664 GCA_964609115.1 uncultured Veillonellaceae bacterium
ATGCCTGCCTTTTGTGCATAGTCCTGTGCATAGCTTCCGCTGCTTCCGTATATATCCCCCAGGTGTTAGGGTCTGTAGGATCTGCATTGCTGCCTGTCTTTAGGTTTATCGGTGTTTTGTCAACCATCACTCCTTTGCTGTTTTTGCGCGGTCCCCACAAAACCCACTGGGGTCGGTCTTTCAACTCCTGCGGTATGTTCTCATGGGATATGTTTTGTTTAAGCACCTTTTATGCACCCCATTGCTGGCCCCGTATGGCAGCGGGACTTTTTCTTTTGGTAATAGAGAAGGCGACGCATTTACGCGCCGCCCTAGGGATCACTCGCCGGCCAATATCGGCCCAGACTGATATTCTGCTTTT
>CAZSRN010000321.1:0-2650 GCA_964609115.1 uncultured Veillonellaceae bacterium
GAGCAGTTGATCACCACGCCGCTGACTCCCGGTGAATTGATCACAGGAAAGTTGACGCCTTACTTCATCATCGGCATGCTGGATGTCGCGTTGGCGGTGATGATGGGGCAATATGTATTCGAAGTACCGCTGCGCGGCAATGCGGCCCTGGTTTTTGGGATGGCGGCCCTGTTTCTCCCCGGCGCCCTTACGATGGGACTGCTGATCAGTATTATGACTCGCTCGCAGCTGCTGGCAAGCCAGCTGGCGATGGTATTGACATTTTTGCCTTCGTTTCTGCTGTCGGGGTTCATGTACTCCATAGCCAATATGCCGTTGGCTATTCAGGGATTGACTTATCTAGTGCCCTCCCGCTTTTTTGTCGCGATATTGAAGAACATTTACCTAAAAGGCGTCGGAATGGCGATTATCGTCTCGGAGGCGGGTGTGCTCCTGGTTTTTGCCGCGGTGCTGATCGTGATCGCCAACCTCAAGCTGAAGAAAAGGCTAGTGTAGGACATGGCGCTGGAACGATTGCTGTGCATGATCAAAAAAGAATTTATCCAGATATTCCGCAATTCCAAAATGCGTGCCATTGTCCTGATCATGCCGCTGGTCCAGAGTATGGTCTTCGGTTATGCGGTGACGACGGACGTGAAGCAGGTAACCACAGCCGTATACGACCATGCGCGAACACCGGAGAGTCGTGACTTGGTTGACCGGTTCATCCACTCGGGTTATTTTTCGGTCAAGCAGACGATTCACAGCGACCGGGAAATGGACGAACTGATCGACCGGGGAATCGTGGCGGCCATTATTCGCATTCCGCCCGACTTCAGCGGCAAGCTTGCGTCTGGGACAAACGTCGCCGTTCAGATTGTTGTGGACGGCACGGATTCCAACACGGCCGGTGTGGTCCTGAACTATGCAGGCAATATCATCCGAAACGACGCCATCGAAATACTGCGGAAACGGACGGACAGACCCGGCTGGGAAGCGACAGGGGTCCATCTTCAGACCAGAGCCTGGTTCAACGAAAATCTGACCAGCCGCAATTTTTACGTGCCAGGGGTCATCGCGTCGATCGTAATGCTCGTCACCCTGCTGCTGACTAGCATGTCGGTGGTCCGTGAAAAAGAAATGGGCACCATGGAACAGATCATCGTCACCCCCATCACGTCGGCTGAATTTATTATCGGCAAGACCATGCCGTCGATCATCCTAGGGTTTGTAAATATGATTTTCGTTACGCTGATCAGTGTGTTCTGGTTTGACATTCCAGTTCGGGGCAGTATAGTGACGTTGCTTGCTGCCAACGGGTTCTTTCTGATGACGACGATTGGCGCCGGACTTTTCATATCCACATTATCGGATACCCAGCAGCAAGCCATGATGTCCGCCTTCTTCTTTTATCTTCCGGCGGTCCTTCTGTCCGGGTTCATGTTTCCCATCGCCAATATGCCGGACGTGGTGCAGGCTTTCACTTATCTCAATCCCTTGCGGTATTTCCTGATTGTTATTCGCGGGATCTTTTTGAAGGGAGTAGGGTGGGCAATATTATGGCCGCAAATACTGGCGATGTTCGTTTTGGGAAGCTTGATTCTGACCCTGGCTGTCAAGCGGTTCCGCAAAAACCTGGCATGAGTATCCTCGAAAAGGGGATCGGCAATCAGATAGGAGGATTTCCATGAGAGTTCGAAAGAGCACCGAGATCCGAAAGGACGAAATTGTGCATGCAGCTTTAGCTATTATCGAAAATAGCGGACTGGACAAAATGAACATCAATGAAATCGCTGCCAAGGTTGAAATGGTGCCTGCCGCCATATACCGCCACTTCAAAGGGCGGGAAGAAATTGTCGCCGCCCTTATAGAGCATATTGACCAACGACTCCAATCTAACCTGAGTCAGGCGAATGCCGTCACAGGCACACCCATAGCCAAATTGAAGACTCTATTTGAATTGCATGTCACCTTGCTCAAAGAAGAAGCCGCGATCCCGCGCATCCTCTACTTTCTCCTCAGCAGCGACCGCAACCCTGAATTAAAGGCCGGTATGTTGTCTGCGGTTGGTGTATATGTACAACAGGTCAAAAAACTTCTGCAGCAGGGACAGCGAAAGGGGGAGATCAGCCCGGATATCGATGCCGCAGCAGCGGCCATGATGTTCCTGGGTATGCTGCAGCCGCTGGCAATTCTTGGACAGATTAACAAAGAAATACTGGACGACTGTCCCCGAAAGCTTTGGCAACAATATCAACGTTCCATAGCGTTGTAATCGTGAACACTGAAAAAATCAGAAGGTCAGATGAAACCAAAAATATTGGAAAGAAGGTGTCGTTCATGTTCGTATCCATTATTCAGTTCCCCAAAATCAAAGAAGGTCAGGATCAAGCATTTAAAGAATGGTTCAAATGGTCAAACTCGGAGTTCAGCAAATCCCCGGGGTTTATCCGCAGGAGTCTTTTGGAGCCTGAAAAAGGAGGAACATATGCTGCTGTCGTGGAAATGGAAGGGAAAGAGAACTTTATGACCATGCACTCCAGCCCGATCCACGCGGAAGCAGGAAAAAAAGTAATTGGGCTTTTTGAAGGAAGCCCGACGCCAACTTTTTATAAAATCATCATCCAATGAGTCATACGATTAGCACGGCGATAAAATAATGGGAGGAAGA
>CAZSRN010000322.1:0-2642 GCA_964609115.1 uncultured Veillonellaceae bacterium
AACGGCAGGATTTTCCAGATTCCAAACCCTATACTGAAGAGTATGTGGTACCCTGGTCTTTGGGCATGAATGTTGTTTCCGCATTGATGGCGGTTCAGAAAGATCCGGTTACCAAAGATGGGAAAAAGACAAAACCTGTGGTTTTTGAATGCAATTGCCTGGAGGAGGTCTGCGGCGCTTGCGCCATGATGATCAACGGCAAGCCTCGTCAAGCTTGCTCGTGTCTGGTTGACAGCATCCCTCAACCGATTCGGCTGGCTCCACTCAGCAAATTTCCAGTCGTTCGTGATTTGATGGTGGATCGCCAGAAAATGTTTGACAACCTGAAGAAAGTTCAGGCGTGGGTTGCAATCGATACGACGGCCAACCTCGGACCCGGACCGCGCATGTCCCGGGCGCAGCAGGAAGAAGTTTATCCATTGTCCCGCTGCATGACATGCGGGTGCTGTATGGAGGCTTGTCCAAACTTTAATGACAAATCCGCCTTTCTCGGCCCGGCTCCGGTAGCTCAGGTTCATTTGATGAATCAGCATCCGACCGGAGCTATGCAAAAAGCGGGACGGCTGGAAGCTTTGATGGGCCCTGGCGGAATTGCCGGTTGCGGCAACGCGCAAAACTGCGTGGAGGTCTGCCCAAAAAGTATTCCACTGACGACTTCGTTGGCAAAATTGAATCGTCAGGTCAATCAATTTGCGTTAAGCAAGTTGTTTGACAAGTAAGTCAAAATCAAAAACGCCATTGCCCTATTGTGTGGGCAATGGCGTTTTTTGTCATTTTAGGGCAGGAAATTAAAGTGTTTTGCCGAAAGTTATCCAAAGAGGAGTGTGACAGAATGGCTCAGCCCGTAGATATGGCCGGGGGAAGTGTGGCGCAAGGCTTGAGCCGGTTGGCGTTGCCTCTGATGGTATCTTTGTTTTTTCAAAATTTATACGCGTATGTGGATACGATTTATGTAAGCTGGCTGGGGGAAACTGCGTTGGCCGCCGTTTCTCTGGCTGTGCCGCTGACTTATGTCTCGCTTTCCTTCGCCAAAGGTGTGGCGATGGGTAGCGTGGTGCTGATGAGTTTTGCCCGGGGAGCCGGCGATGAAGCATCGGTAAAACAAATTTCTTTTGCGCTTCTTCCGTTGATGATCGGCTTTATGCTGCTGTTTTTCCCTCTCATGATACCTGCAATCTGTCAAGACTTTTACCGGATGCTGGGTGCGGATGCGAGCACAACCGGGCAGGGAATAGGATTCACTTTTTGGTTGGTAGCCGGTTTTCCGGTGATGGGGTATGTGATGGCTGTGGAAGCGCTGTTCATGGCGCAAGGGGATACAGTAACCCCAATGAAAGGTATGATTTTGGGAAATGTATGTAATATATTGCTGGAACCCATATTTATTTTTGCATTGGGATGGGGTACTACCGGCGCTGCAATAGGTACCTTGACCGGCCAGTGCGTGGCGGCGCTGTATATGAGACGCCAAAGCAGGCTGGCGGGACAAAGACTGCGTTGGGTTCCTGCTCGGGGAATGTTTTTTGTGTGGAAAAAAATCCTTGGACAAGGAATGTTTGTTTCATTATCTTATTTAATTAGCCCGCTGGCATTGATTATGCTGAATCGCATTTTAAGTCAATTCGGACCGACTGCTATCGGCGCTTGGAATTTAATGTCGCGTACGGAAATGATGGTCATGTTGCCGGTGATGGGACTAGGCAATGCATTGGCGACATTTACCGGTTTTAACTTGGGACGATTGAATTATGATCGGATAAAAAGCGGATTGAAAGTTTTTTCACTGATTTCCTGGGGGATTGTGACGCCTTTGATGGGGCTGTTTTTATTATTCCCCTATCAGATTATCTCTCTATTTCGACCGGCTGAATCCTTGCTGGATATGGGCGCCCAAGCGATACAGGCATCGGGTGTGTCCGGATTGTTTGTACCTGTGATGTACGCGTTGGCAGGGATGTCTCAGGGAACTAAACGTCCTGCGTATATGATGGGAATGATGTTTGTATATTTGATTTGCCTGCGGATTCCGTTGGCAACTACTTTTGCCGACCGATGGGGTGTACCGGGCGTTTTTTGGAGTCATCCCGCTGCTACTGCTGCTGCGGCGCTTCTGGCAGCGTTTTTCTTATGGCGTTTATTGGCAAGTTGCCGTCAACGCATCGAAAATGACAAAAAGGATGAGGAGGGACTGGGAATTGGGTGTTGAAAATCATCCGTCAGGTGTGCAGGAAATCGGACGGGTAGCCCCTCGTTTGGATGCGTATGCGAAAGTGACCGGCGCAGAAAAATTTGCCGCCGATTATTATCCATCGGAATATGTGTGGGCAGGTGTAAAACGATCTGAATATGCCCATGCCCGCATTCTGGAAATCAATACTGCAAAAGCTGCGGCAATCACCGGAGTTATCGCCGTATTGACACATCACGATATTTCCGGGAAGAACCGTTTGGGGATTTTTGAAAAGGATCAGCCGATTCTGACGGATGAACGGGTACGGCATTACGGAGATGCAGTAGCGCTTGTTGTAGCTGAAACAAAAGAAGCCTTGGCGGCAGGGATTGCTGCTGTCGGGGTGGAATACGAACCCCTGTCGGCGGTGTTTGATCCGGAATCTGCGCTATTGCCGGAAGCGCCTGTTTTG
>CAZSRN010000323.1:0-2616 GCA_964609115.1 uncultured Veillonellaceae bacterium
CCTCTACCGCCTGTTTCTGCTCCGGCAGGGGCCACCCGGCCATTGACTGCAAAAAGCGGGTGAAAGCCGTTCTTCCCATACCGCCTTTTTCTTCTTCCTCGTTTTGATCCAGCAAACCATCCGTTGTCATATAGAAGGTACTGCCTGAAGTCCACTCGATCTCGCAATCGCTGAAAGACACTTCCTTGCGCCACGAATAACCCACGCTGTGCCGAACTCCTTTGTATTCCGTAATTTGTCCGTCGTGCTCCACAAACAATGAAAGCCTGGCGCCCGCGAACACTATCCGCCTGTCTTGCCTGTCGATCAGGCACAAGGCAACATCCGCACCATCATTGACCCATGAATCCTGCCTGTCCTGCCCCAATGTCTCCTTCAACTTTGCGTGAATGGTATGAAGCAGCATGGAAGGCTGTTTACCGGCCAATTCGCGCGGCAAGCCATCCAAAATGGAGCCCAACGTCATGGACATCAATGCCCCGGGAACTCCGTGTCCGGTACAATCGACGACAGCGACCAACGCATATCGTTCATCTCCCCGACACCAATACAGATCGCCGCCCACAATATCTTTGGGCTGCCAGACCACAAAGCACCTTTCCTCCGCCACTCCCAGCTGCTGCGCCAAGGATGGCAAGGTGGCCCGTTGCAGTCGTTCCGCATAGTCGATGCTTTCCATCATGCTGTCATTTTTCTCCTGTAACTCTTGGGTTCGTTCCGCCACCTTTTGTTCCAATGAGTGACTGTATTCCTGAATCGTAGCCGCCATTTGGTTGAAACTTGCGCCCAACTCACCGATTTCGTCGTCTGTGTTTACTTTTACCCGTACCGCCATGTTTTTCGCTGAAAACATTTTTACCGTATCACTCAGGGATTGAATGGGCTGAATCATGCCGTTGATCAGTTTTGACATAATGACAACACCCGCAGTCAGCGACAGGATCAACGCCGCCATCAAGCCGTAAAACAAACTGCTCAAGGGCTTTTGATATTCCGACTTCATAATGGTAATGCCCAAAACCCAACCGCAAGAATTAATTTTGCTGAGAATAAAATATTTTGACTCGCCATCATAATCAGTCAGTTCAACAATTCCCACTTGATGATTGGTTGCCGTCGGCAATAATTGGGAGTAGCGTCCTCCACTCACGGCCCCAACATGCTTCATGCCTTTTTCATCCGGCAGAAAACTTTTTTGCGGATGAACCAAAAAATTCCCTTCCTGATCCAGTAAAAAGGCGTAGCTGCCTTCTCCAAAACTATAATTTTCTACAACATTCAGCACCTGGTCCACAAAAATATCAGCCGCAAGCACGCCTGCAAGCACGCCGTTCTTTTTTACAGCCCTGGCAATCGTAATCACCATCTTGCCTGCTTGTGGGTCCAGATAAGGTTTTGTGTAAATGATGCCTGTGCTGTTGGCCGCTTGAGTATACCAATTCCGGTTGCGGCAATCATATCCGGCCGGCGGTGTCCAGGAAATTCCGCTCACCAGATGATTGTCGGCAAGACCCATGTAAAAATCGAAAACCTCGGCGTTATAGCGATTTGCCTTTGCGCTGAGAAGCTTGGACAGATGATTCGGATCATAATTGTCCAAGGCCTCGATATCAGCCGCCAAATCCTCGACGACCTGTCCAAACTGTCTGAACCACAAATCCAGTTCGGCGGCGTTTTTCCCGCCGGTCGCCTGGACACGCAAATTTAACTGTTCGGCCGTAATTTTATATGACACATAATAACTGGCCGCAGAAATCAGCAGCAACGATACCAGACAGATCGAAATGCCCGCAAGAAGATATTTTGTCTTGATACTTTTTATGCTCATATACCCGATTTAATCCTCACTTTGTTGCCGCGTCATTTGAAACCGGCATGACAGCCGAAACGTCAAGCCGATAGGGAAATCCGGTCAAAATAGACAAATCCGCCGCCCAACGTTGTCGTCTCATACCATAACGCAAGATTAATCCTCTTTATGCGTCCCTCGTCCAGAATATCCACGAACGCACTGCCGCCCTCCTCATACTCCAGGGAAATGACGGTAACCCAGTGCCATTTGTAAAGATTGGTTTCTTCCCCGTTGCACAAATTCAAAAAAGCGACCGGGGCATCTTTTTGCAGACCCTCTTCGATAAATTTCAGGACAACGGAAAAAGCAGGGCGGTCCGGCTTGTTTTCAGGCAGGTCGCAGCAGCGGCGCACAAAATGTTGTCCTTTGGCCCCGGCATAGGAAAGCACCGATTCATAAAACGTTTTTGTGTCCGGCATCCCGCCTTTTGACGGAGTCACATACTCCCAGACCTCCTCCATCAAAGACAGCCAGCTTTTCTTGCTGTTGGAGCCTTTCCCGAATCCGACCAAATACGCGTATAAATTGGTTGCAACCGAAGGTCCGCACCCGGCGCGGCGCTGCCACTCGTCGCCGTACCATTCCTGATCGCAACCATAATATTTTTTCTGTTCGCTTTCATCGACAATTGCAAACCAATCAGGACGATCTATAGATCGTACAATCATTTTCCCGCCTCTTTCTTTTTCTCGGTATCCGTTCAATCTCCGCCGGCCCAACTATGTACCAATAACAAATTATAGAAGTCTTTTTGCCTGTTTTCA
>CAZSRN010000324.1:0-2613 GCA_964609115.1 uncultured Veillonellaceae bacterium
AACTAATATATTACTATATGCTGTTAATTATTATTCTATTTCGATTAATTTTTGCGCGGCGAGTTGGCGGAGCCACAAATGCTCCGGAGTAGGGTCTCTGTCCAGATAAAACAATCGTTTGCGGTCCTTGGCCGCGCCGGCTCCGTAACAGTGCCAGACATACGCCATTGCCAGTAGTTCCCGCTGTTCAACGCGACTGAAATCTATTTGATCGGATAGAAAAAACATAGCTGGTCTTGTTTTGCTCTTCTTTCGGTATTGTGCGGAAGCATTTTTCGGGACCTTTCCTTTGCTGATTCCGATATGGTGCATACTCGCCAGCCTGTGTATATCCATCATGTGTTATCGGCCTCCTTAGCACTCAGATATTCCAAATATTCCAGATACAAAAAGATCATGTGCCGCAATTCCGGCGACAATTGGCCCGTTCTGCGGGTAAAATCCGCGATGTCGAACCGGCGCAGTTTTTCCGGGTATTTTTCCGGCTCCCGGTCGACGGATTCCATGCCCAGAAAAAAATCGGCAAGGGTCAGGCCGACCGCGTCGCAGATTCTCTGCAGCACCATAACGGAAGGATTGCGAATATCGCCCGATTCATAGCGGGATAGGGTGGAAGGCTCGATCGCCGTCAGGCGGGCAAGCTGTTCCAGGGTATAACCCTTCATTTTTCTGAGGTGATGGACTCTTTGGGCGATTGTAATGTTGAACAACTTCCAGCGCCTCCATTCTTTATCTCTAGCATACACCGGTTCACAGAAAAAATCAAAGAAAAAAACAAGAAAATTTTGCGGATATGCAATTTTACCAGAAAATTGGTGGTATAATAAAACCAAAGGAAAACAGTATGCGGGCGCGGCGACTCCAGGCGGAGGCGCCGCGCCCGCGTGCTGCAGGGGAGTCAAAGGAGGAGTGCACACATGCAGTTTATTGATGTCTGGCGGGAACCTTGTCTGAGCTTTAACGCGAAAGGAGTATTTTGCCTGTTGCGGCGGTTCGCGGATAATACGACGCTGATCTGCTGGCCTTCACTCGGCAAACTGGCTGAGGTGGCGAACTTGTCCAAACCTACGTTGCGAAAAGCGCTGCACGAATTGGAAACGGCGCATCTGTTAAGGATCATGCGGTGCGTGAATCAACGCGGCGTCCAATATAGCAATCGGTATCAGCTCTTGTCGCCGTCCGGCTCCGGCAAAGTGGAATCCGGGGTAAAGAATATTGACCCCGGGGTAAAGGAGCTTGACCCCCCGGTAAAATATTTTACCCCCCGGTAAAATATTTTACCCCCCGGGGTAAGAATTTTTACCCTAACTTATCCAATAGAACTATTCCCAGTAACTTTCCCAAGGAAGGGGAACGGGAAAGAAAACCCCGACGTAAAATTCCCAACGCGTATGCATCACTGGGAATTGATCCGCAAGATTATCAGCAGGACAGCAAAGAGGCCTCGCTATGACTTTGCCGGAGGCCAGACGACTGGTAGCTGTGGCGGTGGCGGCTTATCCTTCGATGCAGGAAAAGGAATTGTCCATGACGGCATCGCTGTGGCAGGGGGCGTTGGCGGATTTGCCGCTGCCGAAAGTAGAAAAGGCGCTGCTGAAAATCGTGATGACCCACAAGTTTTTCCCCACGATCTCGGAAATACGGGAAGCCACCCTTCTGTTGTCGCGGGAAGACCACCCGACGCCGGAAGAGGCCTGGGCTGAAGTGATGGAACAGCTGGACCCGTACCGAGCGCCTGCGTATTCCGACCCGCTCGTTCATCGCGCCGTCAGGGCCATCGGCTATGTCAACCTGTGCATGAGCGAGCATATTGGCGTGGAACGGAGTCACTTCCTGCAAATATACGCCTCGTTTTTGCGGCGCGCCCAGGATGCGACGGTGAACGTATCGGTAGAAAAAATAGCCGGGAAATGCAACGAACTGGTGTTGCAGGTTCTGGGCAACAGGGGGAGGAAATCATGAAAATTGTACTGGATCCGGGCCATAGTGGAATTTGCGAACCGGGGGCCTGCGCGGGCGGATTTCGTGAAGCGGACATTGCCTGGGATATTGCCTGGTTTGCCAGAGCGGAGCTGAAACTTCGCGGACACTCGGTCCTGTTGACTCGCTGCAAGCAAATCGAAGGCGACGAACTGGATTTTCGGGCCGAGGTCGCCAATGAATGGGAGGCCGATCTGTTTATCAGCCTTCATTGCAATAGCGCGCCCAGAGTGGACGCCGAAGGAACCGAAACCTACTATTTTCCCGGCAGCGCCAAGGGGAAGCATCTGGCAAGTTGTTTGCAGTTTTGCATGACGGATGCCATGCTCACGGAGGATCGGGGAATCAAGGAAGCGGATTTTCAGGTGTTGCGGGAGACGGTTTGTCCGGCGGCGCTGCTCGAATGCGCCTTTATTTCCAATCCGGTGGATCGGGAGATGCTGACGGACCGGCTCGAACAATGGCGAATGGGCGCAGCGATTGCAATGGCGGTCGCCACCTACTTCACAGATATAAAATAAAATTTGCCCAAGGCGTTCACGGAGCGCTGCCGCGATTTATAATAAGAGTGTAGAAAACAACACACCTTGAAAACCTTATAGCTCTAAAGGGGATGGAGCACGAAACCGGGTT
>CAZSRN010000325.1:0-2575 GCA_964609115.1 uncultured Veillonellaceae bacterium
CGTTGCACAATCAGATGAACGGTTTTCTGCGTGTCGCCCATCTTATTTCGCCCCCTTTGCGGCCTGGTCGGAACCGGTTTTTTTGGTATTGTCCACGTCGTAACGGCGGGCACGCGGTGCAATCAAGGATGTATCCACATCTTCATAGCTAAACTGCGGTCCATCTTGCGACCAGGTTGCCTTGGTAGTCTTTAGCCAATTTTCATCATCCCGTTCCGGGAACTCCGGTTTGAAATGACCGCCGCGGCTTTCATTACGACGCAACGCACCTTGTGTGATCACTTTGGCCAACTCCAGCATATTCCAGACTTGACGCGTATACATGACCACCTGATTGGGCTGGTTATTGGCTGAATCGCTGACGCCAACGCGCTTCCAGCGTTCCTGCAACTCCGACAGTTTGTCGTCAGTTTCCTGCAGTTTTTTGTTAAAGCGTTGGATGGTAACGTTTTCCGTCATCCAATCGCCCATTTCACGTTGAATCTGGAATGGGTTTTCCTTGCCGTCCATGCGCAGCAGGTTTTCGAACACGATTTCCTCCCGTTCTTTCGCCGCTTGTAATACACTCGAATCGAGAGGCTTTCGTGCGCCGCGATCTTTGGCAAAGTTCACTGCGGAAGGACCCACCACCATACCGCTGTAAGTCGCCGACAACAAGGAATTTCCTCCGAGCCGGTTGGCTCCATGGTACATATAGTCACATTCCCCTGCCGCAAACAAGCCGGGAATATTGGTCATGTGACCATAATCGGTCCATAGGCCGCCCATCGAGTAGTGCATGGACGGGAAAATCTTCATCGGCACTTTGCGTGGATTTTCGCCGACAAACTTTTCGTAGATTTCGACGATCGCGCCCAATTTCCGGTCGATCTCTTTGGGATCCAGATGCGTCAGATCGAGATTCACGAGGTTCCCCCCATCAACGCCCAACCCCATTTCGGTACACACTTTGAAAATCGCCCGGGCAGCAATGTCACGCGGCACCAGGTTTCCATAAGCGGGATACCATTCTTCAAGGAAGTACCAAGGTTTACCGTCTTTCATCGTCCAGATTCGACCGCCTTCACCACGGGCCGATTCCGACATCAACCGACGCTTGTCTTCGCCGGGCAATGCTGTCGGATGAATCTGAATGAATTCACCATTTCCATACACAGCCCCTTGCTGATAGGCAATGGACGCGGCCGATCCTGTGGATATGGTGCCGTTGGTGCTGCGGCCGAATACCATGCCGATACCGCCGGTAGCGATAATAACGCCATCCGCCGCAAAAGCTTCCATTTTCATGGTGTACATGTCCTGCGCCACGATACCCCGGCATTCGCCATTATCGTCTATAATCAGCCGGATAAATTCATGGTGTTCATGTTTGACCACCATCTTTTGTTCTTCATAGCGTCGAACCTGTTCATCCAAAACATAAAGCAGTTGTTGTCCCGTGCTGGCGCCGGAAAACGCGGTACGAATATGTTTGGTTCCGCCAAAAGGACGCAAGTCAAGCAATCCTTCCGGTGTACGGGTAAACATCATCCCCATGCGATCCAGCATGTGGATCAAACCGGGAGCCGCATCGCACATGGCTTTAACCGGCGGTTGGTTGGCAAGAAAGTCTCCGCCGAGAATCGTGTCTTCAAAATGTTGCTGGGTAGAATCGTTTTGCCCCTTGGTATTAATTGCACCATTGATGCCGCCTTGAGCGCAGGCGGTATGCGAGCGCTTGACCGGCACCAGGGAAAACAACTCCACATTTTGCTTGAGTTCCGCAATACGCAGGGTAGCCATCAGTCCTGCGGCGCCGCCGCCAATTACGATAAATTTCATCTTCGCACCGCCCCCTATCCCCGGAAATACGTGAGTGCTACAAGTCCACCGGCATTCAGCACGGCACACAAAGCCCACGCCACATATTGACTAACCTGCTGTGCTCTCGGTCCTACGGTGACGCCCCAAGTAATCAGGAACGTCCACAATCCGTTGGTCAAGTGAAATACCGCACAGACAAAACCGATAGCATGTAACGCCAAAATTACGGGATCGGCAAAGATTTTTGCCACCATGGCGTAGGTCGTTACCTGTCCAATTCCCGCCCCGCCAAAACGGAACATCCAAACGTGCCAGGCCACAAATAAAAGCGTGACAATGGCTGTGATCCGCTGGAGGTAGAAACTCCAGTTACGAGGATAAGAATAAGAAAAAGCATTATTCTTTGACTCCAGAGTAATATATACTCCGTAAACCCCATGGAACAACAGGGGTAATGCAATAAACAAAAGTTCCAGCGCAACCAGCATCGGCAAACTTTGCAGTAATGCCGTGGCTGCGTCAAAAGACTTGGGTCCTGCTATGGCCCGGGTAATGGTAAAAATATGTTCACAAAGGAAAAACGTAAGTGGCACAACTCCCATCAGGGAGTGAAGTCGTTTCAGATAGAATTCGTTACTATTCAACCCTGCATTCCCTCCTTGCATTCAGACAGGTTATTCCTGAATAAATGGCGCCTGCCCGACTTTATAGAAATCCTTGCCCTCCGAATCCATGACCACGATGAGGGGAAAATCTTCCACCGTCATGCTGG
>CAZSRN010000326.1:0-2561 GCA_964609115.1 uncultured Veillonellaceae bacterium
ATGCCCTGCAGATCGCCGAATTGATGATTGCGCAAAACTTACTGTAGGAGAGCGACAATGCGGATTTTGGTCCAAAAGTTCGGCGGTACGTCTGTATCGACCGTTGAAAACCGGCAACTCGCTGCTGAAAAAATCAGTCGCGCCATAAAAGAAGGGTTTCATCCGGTAGTCGTAGTTTCAGCCATGGGCCGAAAGGGACAGCCGTATGCAACCGATACATTGATCGGCATGGCACGGGAACCTTATTCTTGTCTGTCGCGGCGAGAACTGGATCTGATGATGGGATGCGGAGAGATTATTTCCGCGGTAGTGATGGCGGCGACCCTTCAAGATTCAGGGATGGATGCTGTCGTGTTAACCGGCGGGCAGGCAGGTATCATTACTGACAACCAATATGGAAACGCGAGGATTCTCAAGGTGGATCCCGTGCGTATCCGCGCTGAACTGGCAGCTGGAAAAATTCCGGTTGTGTGCGGATTTCAAGGAATAACGCCGGAAGGTGACCTGACGACCTTGGGACGCGGCGGAAGCGATACCACTGCGTCGGCGCTGGGAGCTGCGTTGCCGGCGGAAACAATTGAAATTTATACGGACGTGGATGGTATTATGACGGCTGATCCCCGATTGGTGCCGCATGCACATATTTTGGATCGGATCAGTTATGCGGAGGTTTCCCAACTGGCGCATCAGGGAGCTAAAGTCATTCATCCCCGGGCTGTAGAGTTTGCGATGCAAAAGAATATCCCATTGGTAGTAAAGTCCACTTTTTCTGATGCTCCCGGCACCTTGATCACGTCGTCCGACCAACTGGAAGAAACCTGCGACTTGTCAATTTCCGACAGGGTTGCGACCGGAGTGACATATGTTAAACAAATTGCGCAGGTCACTGTTGAAATGGCGGCAGAAAATGTCTATGCCGATAGCTCCCGTATCTTTACGATTTTGGCGAACAGTGGAATTAATGTTGATCTGATCAATATTTTGCCCGGACAGGTTTTGTTTACGGTTCAGGAAGAAGATGTTCCAATGGCCCGGCAGTGTCTGACAGATGCGGGATATTGCTTGACTATCTTAAACAATTGCGCCAAGGTTTCGGTGGTAGGCGGAGGAATGGGAGACGTTCCCGGCGTAATGGCGGGCTTTGTGGGGGCTTTGGCGGCAAAAGAAATTTCCTTGCTGCAGACGGTAGACTCGCAGACTTCTATTTCTGCGTTGATAAACGGACAACATCTGGAAAATGCGGTAAGCGCTTTGCACAGTCAGTTTGGTTTGGATTAAAAATTTTGACAGGGAGGGGACAAGGGGATGAAAAGCTTTGGTAGAGTACTGACAGCAATGGTTACCCCGTTCAATACCGATTATAGCGTGAACTATGAGGCGGCTGCGGCATTGGCCAAGCATCTGGTGGCACATGGAAACGACGGGCTGGTAATCGCAGGCAGCACAGGTGAGTCGGCTACCTTGAGCGCAGATGAAAAATTGCGTCTGTTCAGTACCGTTTTGGAAGCAGTGGGAGACAAAGCTACCGTTATTGCGGGAACGGGGTCCAACGATACGTTTGCTTCCATAAAAATGACGCAGGAAGCCGAAAAACTTGGTGTTCATGGAGCCATGCTGGTCGGGCCTTATTACAATAAACCTCCGCAGGAGGGGTTTTATCAACATTTTAAAATGATTGCCGCAGAAACGAAGTTGCCGCTTATTGTATATAATGTTCCAGGGCGGACAGCATCCAACATTTTGCCGTCAACGATTGCCAGATTGTCAGAGATCCCGAATATTGCGGCGGTGAAAGAAGCCAGCGGAAGCTTGGATCAGGTATCGGAAATTGTTCGCACGGCCCGGCCGGGATTTCAGGTGTATAGCGGTGATGACGGACTGACGCTGCCGATTTTGTCCGTAGGCGGTTGCGGTATTATCAGTGTCGCCGGCCATGTGGTGGCGGCCCGAATGCAGGAAATGATCGCGGCCTATTTTGCCGGTGATGTGAAGCTGGCTCAACAGATCCATCTGGAGTTGATGCCGTTCTTCAAGGTGATTTTTGTCACGACCAATCCGATTCCCATTAAAACTGCGGTTAACCTGCTGGGATTGAATGGCGGCGCGCTTCGTCCGCCAATGGTTCCACCTACCCAGGCTGAAACCGATCAACTGAAAAATGTGATGCGAAGCCTCAAAATCAACGTTTGAATCCCCTATATAAACACAATACCAGGCAGCCAACCGAAAAGGGAGGCTGCCTTTATTGTTGGCGGATGAATTTTGAGTTATAATATTATGAATGCAGTGCGCGGCATTAAATAATTGGAGGTGGAAGATTGGGTAAAATCAATGAAAAATTGCAGATTATTCCCTTAGGCGGGTTGGGTGAGATCGGCAAGAATATGACTGTATTTCGTTACGGTGACGATATTATCGTGATCGACGCCGGGTTAATGTTCCCGGAAGACGATATGTTGGGCATCGATCTGGTGATTCCGGATTTTTCGTATTTGGTTGAGAACAAAGACAAGGTTAGGGCGATTTTCATCACGCACGGTCACGAAGATCATATCGGGGCC
>CAZSRN010000327.1:0-2559 GCA_964609115.1 uncultured Veillonellaceae bacterium
CAAAAACAGAGGATTCGGCCTATAGGGGGCAAAAGTCGTGGCCGGTCCGGTGGGGACGTCAAAAGAATCCAAGCCCTTTTTGATGCCGCCAACATACGTTATGTGCGTCTCCGTCAAGTTTTTTCCCGGCAATGGCCGCTCATACATCTTCAGATACTGAATCCGAATGTTCCGCTCCCGACTGCCCAGCACCTGTCGATGAATGGCTTCCGTCACTGAAAGTTTGGGTTGTTCGACTTTCAACAATTGGTGCAATCGGGCCGCTGAATAACCGGACAACTTTGCTAAATCGAACATGCCATCCTGCATTTTGAACTGAAGCTGAGTATAGTGCTCCATCATCGCGAGCGTCAGTCCCCGTTTTTGCATCTCAGACGCCACTAGCGGCAACTGATCGGGAAATCCGAGCACTTCCTCGCCAACGAAATATATCCCGGACACCGCAGCGCCCACGGAGTCGATCCGTTCAAACACCGCCTTCACGTCGTCCGAATTGACTTTCAGATAGTTAGTCGGTCGCGCCAGCACCCGAAAGCCATTGGAAGCCGCCGTTTGCATTTCAGCTACGGGCAATCCCAAGTTCCAGCGGATCAACGATTCAAAGGGCGCATCCACGATAAGGAATTGCCGTCCATTTTCATTGAAATATTTTATTCGATGTTTGCCGACCCGCCTCTCCAGATCGCTTTGAACTTCTGCAAAACGATCTGTTTCCCGGTCCATGACATAAACCTGCCCTGCCGCCAACCGACCGGATTCGACTTCGTTTCGCCACCACCAGTTGGTCAGGGTTCCAGCGTGATAGCTATGCAACATCTGGGTCGTAGATACTGCAGTCACTACCCCTTCCGCCGCCAGTTTTTCCAAATTGGTTTCAAAAATCACCAGCGTCGTTAAACCTGCCGCCTTAAGCCGCCGAAGCGCCGACTGCAAGGGAATCCCGTCAATCCGGGCCATCTCTACGACTTCTTCATAGTCCGATACCAGTTCCACTTGTGTATTGACCCGCTCGATGCAATAGCGCTGCCAATTCACAAATATAGCTGCAAACAGCCCTATAACAATACAGGCGATGAGGAAGCGGTTATATCGAAAAAACAGCACTTTTCACTCCACCTTACCAATCGGATAATCAGTGATTGTCGGCATAAACAGTAATGACGCCCGGTTCCGTTTCAATCTTCCGTATGCCGGCCTTGAAGGGCAGCTTTGCCAGATCCAGCAACAGAATCTCGCCAAATAATGCACTGAAATTCAGGCCGCCGGAGTTTTTCACTTCCAACTTGTCACTGCGAAACCGGATGGACTGTGCATCGCCAACAATATGACCATCCACGCCTACCGCCAGCTTGATAATCCCCAAATCTACGTCGCTGCGAATCTGAATCTTGTCTTTGAGGATCTTCACCGTAGGATTTTTGACCTCTTTCAGCTGAGTACCCAGATATTCGGCCAGGTCCTTTTCATTTACCTTCATCGTGATTTCCAGATTTCGCGCCTGTTGCAAAACAACCCGGTTATTTGTGACAAGCGCCCCCATATCGATCCGCGCATCGTCGAGCCTTACCCGAACCTCCTGAATTTTCAGCCGGTCGATTCGCGCCTCGTCCGAAGCTGCCTTCACTCCATCAAACCGGCCCATCCACAAAGCTGCACCGGGAAATGATCGCGCCGAAACGGTATGCTGCCGCGCAGGCATCACCTTGGATAAAGCGCTGTCCAACCAATAAGAAGCAATAAATGGCGTAACCATCTCACTAAAACCGACCCATGCGGCAACGGCAACAATGACCAGTACTTTTTTCGACACCGCGGCCTCCTACAATGCCTTCTGCTTTAGGTACGCTTCTATAAACCCATCCAGTTCACCGTCCATCACGGCCTGAACATTTCCGGTTTCAAAACTGGTGCGATGATCTTTGACCATGCTGTAAGGATGGAACACATAAGAACGGATCTGGCTGCCCCACTCGATTTTTTGATAATCGCCGGCAATTTCCGCCTTTTCCGCCGCCTGTTTTTCCTGCTCCAGTTCAAACAACCGCGCCCGCAGCAACCGCATACATTGTTCACGGTTCTGAATCTGAGAACGTTGATTCTGGCACTGTACAATAACGCCTGTCGGCAGATGGGTCATGCGGACCGCCGAATCGGTCTTGTTGATATGCTGACCGCCCGCGCCGCTCGCACGGTACGTATCCACTTTCAAATCTTCCGCCCGAATCTCAATTTCCACATCATCATCGATTTCCGGCATCACGTCAATCGCGGCAAAAGATGTGTGACGACGGGCATTCGAATCAAACGGAGAGATGCGCACCAGCCGGTGCACGCCTTTTTCCGCTTTCAGGTATCCATAAACATTAAGCCCGGAAATCAGCAGCGTAGCGCTTTTAACGCCCGCTTCATCGCCATCCTGAAAGTCCATTGTTTCCACTTTGTAACGGTTTCGTTCAGCCCACCGCACGTACATCCGCAGCAACATCTGCGCCCAATCCTGAGCTTCGGTGCCGCCCGCGCCTGCATGCAGCGTTAAAATCGCATTATTGGCGTCATATT
>CAZSRN010000328.1:0-974 GCA_964609115.1 uncultured Veillonellaceae bacterium
GCCGGAGGCTGTCTCGCCGCTCAGCATGATTGCGTCCGTCCCGTCCATGATCGCATTGGCGACATCCGTCGCTTCGGCCCGAGTCGGTCGTGGGTTGACCATCATCGATTCCAGCATCTGTGTCGCGGTAATAACGGGTTTACCCACATCATTGCAACGTCGGATCAACATTTTTTGCACAATGGGTACATCTTCAGCCGGAATCTCGACCCCCAGATCCCCCCGCGCCACCATGACCCCGTCCGTCACCTTCAATATTTCATCAATATTTTTTACGCCTGCGGCATTTTCAATTTTGGCGATGATATGGCAATCCGTTTCCTTTGATTCCAAAACCCGGCGAATCGCCAACACATCGGCGGTTTTTTGCACAAAAGAAGCCGCAATGAAGTCTACGCCCTGCTCAATGCCAAACAGGATGTCCTTCACGTCCTGCTCCGATAGAAACGGCAACCCCAGTTGGACGTCCGGAACGGCAACCCGTTTAAAGTTGCTGATTTCGCCGGTATTTTCCACTGTTGTCACGATATCCGGTCCGTCAACCTTATCGATATGGAGACTGACCAACCCGTCAGCCAATAAAATGGTCTGCCCTGCCGCCACTTCCTTCGGCAGTCCCTTGTAATTCACCGTCACGATTTCGGCCGTACCGGGAACATCACGCGCTGTGATCGTGAAAGGAGCTCCTGCCTGCAAAATGACTTTTTTCTCCACAAAAGTCCCCATACGAATCTCCGGGCCCTTTGTGTCCAGCATGATCGCCACCGGAACTTTTACGGCGGCGGCTGCATCACGGACTTGCTTGATTCGTCGCCCGTGATCCTCATGAGTCCCATGAGAGAAATTAAACCGAGCCACGTTCATGCCCGCCTTCAGCATGTCCTCCAAAATTCCCGGATTATCTGTGCTGGGTCCTACCGTACAGACGATTTTTGTTCTTTTCATTGGCATCCTCCTGTTTCGCACAGGATATC
>CAZSRN010000328.1:984-2534 GCA_964609115.1 uncultured Veillonellaceae bacterium
GCTTCAGACTCAAGCGCCATGACTTCAAATAAACCGTCTCCCAGTATCGAAATGCCCGCTGGGCGAACATCCGCCATTAAGCCTTCGCTTTCGAGCAAACTTTTCATCATGTCTGCCTGTGCACGGTTTGCTGCAATATGAATCACTGTCCACATGTCGCCGCCTCCTGCGGTTATAGTTTAATTTGATACTTGCTGAGTTTCTGGTAAAAACCGGAACGATGAATTCCCAGAATTTTTGCCGCCTGACTCCGGTTCCCCCCGGCTGTCTCCAATGCTTTATATATAGCTTGTTTCTCTGCATCCTCCATTATTCCTGCAAGTTCCTGCTTCTTTTCCTGGGTCAAGTTTTCCGATTTGCCAAGGTTGCGTCGCATCGTCGGCGGTAAATGTTCCGGCAAAATTTCTCCCGCATCATCCATAAGATTGACCGATCGTTCCAGAACATTTTCCAATTCCCGAACATTACCGGGCCAATGGTACTCGGCCAGCATCATCATCGCTTCCCGGGATATGCCGTCAACGTCGAACTGCAAGCATCGATTGATTTTGCGCAGCAGCGCTTCGCACAGTTCCGGCAAATCTTCCCGCCGTTCCCTGAGTGGAGGAATATGGAGCGCGATAATATTCAGGCGATAATACAAATCCTGACGAAAGGTTCCCTGCGCCATCATCGCCTCAAGATCCTGATTGGTCGCCGCAATCACCCGCACGTCGACAGTAATGGTTTTGGTGCCTCCAACCTTTTCGATTTCGTGTTCTTGCAGGACTCTGAGCAATTTGGCCTGCATGGACATCGACATGTCGCCTATTTCATCCAGTAAAATCGTCCCTCTGTTTGCCAGTTCAAACTTGCCCGGTTTGCCGCCTTTTCTGGCTCCGGTAAACGCGCCGTCTTCATAGCCGAACAGCTCCGATTCCAGCAAATTTCCCGGAATAGACGCGCAATTAATCTTGATAAATGGGCCGTGCCGGCGGCTACTGGCATAGTGAATGGCTTGGGCGAAGAGTTCCTTCCCCGTGCCGCTCTCTCCGGTAATCAGCACTGTCGATTGCCCTTTTGCCGCACGCAGCGCGATCAATTTCAGCCATTGAATTTTCTCTCCGGAGCCGATAATACTGTCAATCGTATATTTTCCGCCCTGAACCTTTTGCAGTTCTTCCTTGTAATATTCCAGTTCAGACTGTAACGATGTCAATTTGCGCGCCAAAACCCGCAGATCTTTCACATCCCTGAAAACCATCTTGCCAACCGCTCCGGTTACCTCGCCATCCTTGACAATCGGAATTCGCGTAACAACCGTATTGTGCTCGCCAATTTTCTGCATGTCGCAAATTTCCGGTTTGCCGGTCTGCGCCACAATATGCATCCGGGTATTTTCGATAACATCCGTTATATGCTTGCCGACCGCTTTTTGCGGATCAGTCTGCAGAAACTCGCCATAGGCTTCGTTCATCATGGTTACATACCCGTTTTTATCCACTACGACAATACAATCAAAAATACTGTTGACGATTGAATCCAGCGTACTTTTGAGATTTTTGACTTCT
>CAZSRN010000329.1:0-614 GCA_964609115.1 uncultured Veillonellaceae bacterium
GCTTCGGCAAGACCGCGCAAACCGCCAAACACGGAGCAACCCTGGGAATGGACCGGGCGATCAAATGCGGCGGCAACACGGCCTTTGTGGTAGATGAAATCCAACAGATAGTCAAACAATTGCATTGCAAAAAACAAGCACCGTCAGAAAAGCCTCGCGTCGATGAGAAATTTTTACAAATTTCCGAACGGGCCGGTGTGAGTGTCAACACCATTTTCAGGCTTTACAGCGTGATGGAAGATCTGGGGCAAACCCACTTCACCGCCGCCGAGTTGTCGAAATTGTTAAGCGTCACGCCAAGGACAGCCAACCGAATAATTACCAAACTGGAAGACAGCGGGTTCTGCACGGAAAATGGAAAGCGAATTCTGTCAGGCACCGGCCGCCCCAGCCGAATTCTAAAAATCACCTTGTAGCGCGGATCATAAAATTAGGCGCAGATACGTTAAAGGCTCCGGATCGAAATGATCCGGAGCCTTTTGAATGGTCTTTCATTGCTCGCCGCTGTTTGCTTACAGACGATGGGTCTCAAAACATTGTTCGATCCAGCACGTGGCCTGATGAGCCTCAAACCGCAAAATGCAGTATTCCGGATCGCCCGAGCCCTTGGGGAA
>CAZSRN010000329.1:624-2532 GCA_964609115.1 uncultured Veillonellaceae bacterium
CAATAAACCAATCCTGCCAAAGCGCTTGCTTGATCGCCGCATCCTGAACAATCTCAATCTCACCCAACAGCGTGACGCTGTCGCCGCCCAGGTAATAACAGACGCCGGCTTTGGGATTTTGCCGGAAATGCGCTGTCTTGGCGGAGTGAGTCCCGGTAGCCATCCAGATCGTCCGGATTCCCTCCGTCTTGATCTTGGAAATTACGCAAATGCGCGGATAACCCTCCTCATTGATGGACGCCAGCGTCACGACCTCGCATTTCGCCAACAGTTCTTCCGCCTTGTCGATCATGGTTTTTTCCACAGTAAACCGCCTCCTCATTTTTTGTTTAGCTTGTTCATCGAAAAAACTCACCGGATGGATTCTTCTTCGAACATTTGTTCCATGTTGATAGTATAACCGATGAAAATGGACGTGTAAAGAGACGTTGTCCTCCATTATTTCCCCTGTCCATCGATTAGGAACCGCAAGCTCGGATTTTCATGCCCAAAGCCGGATTGACCGCTTCCGCCTCGCGCAGTATAGTGAAGCAGAGCCGCCAAGGCTTTTTCTCTGTACTTGGACCGATAAGATTTAATAGGAGGTAGCACCTCTCATGACACTCAGATACCCCGTGAACGAAAACCCCTTCCAAACCCGTTTGAGCCAACTTCGCCGCGAGCGCCACCTGACCCAGAAGCAAGTCGGTGATGCAGTCGGCTTGTCGCCGATCACGGTCTCCGGCTGGGAACTGGGCCGCAGCGAGCCTGATGCGCAAACCCTGCCGCTGCTGGCCGATTTATTGGGGATCAGCGTTGACAATCTGTTGGGGCGGGGCGATGCCCCGGTGTCGGTTATTACGCCGCACGCCGCTTTTATTCCGGTATTCGGCGGTCTCCAGTTTCGTCATGGCAAGCTGACCTGCCTGAACTACCAGGGTACTTATCCCCTCCCCATCGAACTGCAGGAACGCGCCGGAAAAGGCGGAATCCTCATCATCCCCGCACCCGACACGGCTTTTCAGGAAGCCCATATCCAGCCGGGCGACCGGGTCGTTCTCTTTGTGGATCTTCCCTTCGAAGAAGGTGAACTGTGCGGCGTACTCCTCGGATCGACCGATTTCCACCTGCTTCACGTTTCCCGCATTCCGGACGGATACAATCTATCCAGCGCCGATTCGAAAACCCCGGTGCGCTCCCTCACCGGACCGGCTGCAAGCAAGGTTCACGTGATCGGTCCCTATGCCGGATCTTGGCATGCGGCCTCGCGCTGCATTTCAGCAACCCCGCCGGAAAATTAATCCGCGATAACGCATCATGAAAGGCCTTACAGACAATTCTGTGAGGTCTGTTTTTTTGTTTTTACAGCGGTAAAAATGCAAAAGCCGCGACCGGAGGCACCGGTGAATACTTGGTCGATGGCAAACGAAAGCGCCGCCAGAGGCCATAGTAGAATCCGCGTCCGAAGCATAGCGAAGGACGGATACAATGGCGGTGACGGCGGACTGTTGAAACTTGCACTATGTTGGCGCGTTCTGCGGAAGCGGGCAGGAATGCAACGCTACCCCCTACTCTGTTGTCTCCGGTAGTTTCCCAGAACGTTTCTCCAATTGCTTTTCTTCGGATTTTACACGCCGTTCTAATTTTTTAATATCTTCCTCGGGAGCTAATTTTTCCGGTTTAATGCCGCGCCTGCCAAGCATTTCGCGCACGCCCAAATTGTTTTGAATATGCTCCGAAGTGATGGCGGGTTCTCCGTGCAAATTTTCTTGTTGAACATTGTGATTCGTCATTTCTGCTGCCAAGTTTTTTGCTGCAATCGTCAACGTAGGCAAAAAATCTGCCAGAGGGCGAGTCTGGATTATACCATAACGCTCTTTCATGGTTTGCGTCGTATTTCCTCCAAATAATGCCGCATCGCCCTTGGAT
>CAZSRN010000330.1:0-2528 GCA_964609115.1 uncultured Veillonellaceae bacterium
TCGGCTCCGCCACCGTCCAGATCGACGTGACGCTGCCGGCCCTATCCGCCGAACTGGCCGATGAAATCGAAGCCGCTGCGAATGCCGTGATTTTCAGTGACCGACCGGTCGACGCGAAATTCGTCGAATCCGCCGAACTGGCCGCGTATGCGCTGCGCAAAGCACCCGGCGCGGAATTCGAGCAGATCCGTCTCGTGTCGATCCCTAAATGCGATTGCTGCCCTTGCGGCGGCACTCACGTCAAACAAACAGGCGAAGTGGGGCTGCTCAAAATTCGCAGCTGGGAAAAGCGCAAAAACGCCATCCGGGTGGAATTCGTTTGCGGCAACCGGGCGTTGGCTGATTACCAGTTGAAACACGAAATTTCGCGAATCCTGGCGACCCGCTTTTCCACTCCGGTGGAAACAGTAGTCCCGGCATGGGAAAAGTTTCTGGAAAAGCAGGATTTTCTGCAACGCGAATTGAGTACGGTTCGCAAAGCTTACCATGAAGAGTTGGCCGCTCGTCTGCTGGCCGAATCCGCAACGCCGGAACCCGTGCGGATCATCTCCCGCGTTTTTTCCGGCTACAGCACCGCTGATTTGCAGGATTTCGCCGGACGGATTACCGCCGTCCCCGGCAGTGTCTGTTTACTTGCCGGGTTGGATGAGGCAGGCGGTCGCACTGCTTTTCTGTTTGCTGCTGCACCAGGCGTAACGGCAGTCATGAACGAGGTTTTGAAGCGCTGTCTTGCCGAAGTCGGCGGCAAGGGAGGCGGCAATGCAATTCTGGCTCAGGGCGGCGCACCCACAGCGGATGCCGCGGGCGTACTGGAAAATGCGAAGAGACTTTTGCTTTCCTTTACCTAATTCTTTCGAAAGTAAATAACCGTTCAGCAAAAAAAAGAACAGGGCATGAGATCGGCGGAAACCCGCGCGAAGCGCTCATGTCCTGTTTTTTGTATATTATGTTTATTTGAACAGCCGCGGTCCCACAAAAGGAATCCGGGCCAGATCCCTCCGGCTCAGTCCGCCGGTCGCCAGCATGACTGCCAGATATATCAGTCCACCCAGCATTGAAATGAAAGCCACCGCCGCAAACGGATTTCCCAACAAATTCGCCAGCGGCGCATAGCCAATTTGCATGGCGACCCCCATGACCGCCGCCGCTCCGATATTTTTCATCAAATCGTCCACTCGGATAAAATAACCGGTGTATCGATAGACAAAATATAAATTCAATCCGGCGGCAAGACCCATATCCGCCAGTGTTGCCAACCCCGCTCCCTCAATACCCATCGAGGGAATCGCCGTCAAAATCCAGTTCAACACTACTTTGACCACCGCCGCCAATCCCATGTTTACAACCGGAATGCGGGTCCGACCCAGCCCCTGCAATACGCCTGTCGTGACTTGATGCAGCCCCAGCAGAAAGATCCCCGCAGCCATGACCCTTGTAACACCCGCAGCCCCCGGCGCATGGTAAATCATGGTGATTACGGGTTCAGCCAAAATCCACAACATCACGCTGAATGGGATCGTCGTCAGATTCGCCAACCGCATCGCGCCTGCCGTGCGGTACACCACTTCCTGCCGATCCCTCAAGGAATTGGCCCGTGAGACCGCAGGCACCAGGCTGATGGCCAAAGAAGCCGTTACAATCGTCGCCAGATTGACCAGCGGCACCGCCATTCCCGTTAAATAACCAAACCGTTCCGTCGCCTGCCCTACGGTAAACCCTGCGACTTCCAGACGCAGCGGCACAATCAGCAAATCCAGATTGGCCACCACCGGCAACATCAAACTGGATAGCGAAACCGGCAGGGCAAGAGCGGCAAGCCGCCGTAAAATCGACAAGCTTGTTTCATTGTCTGTTGGAATGGCAGGTTCATTCTGAATTTTGCTCTGCAGTTTTTTTCGCAGGCGTGAATAATACCAAACAAGTACGCCCAATGCTCCCAACGCGCCGACCCCCGCCCCCATGCTCGCGCCTCCGGCGGCAAACTCCAGCCCAAACGGCAGCAAATAATGCGCAAACACCAGCATGGTAAATACCCGCAATAACTGCTCCACGGTTTGTGAAACAGCGGTCGGCGTCATCATCTGCCACCCCTGCAAATATCCACGGAAGCTGGAAAGCAACGTCACCAAAAAAATCGCGGGCGCCAAGGCAATAATTGAATAGTATGCGCGTGCATCCCGGATAACCCGATGTTCGATCAACCACCCGGCGCCAAAAAACAGCAGCAGGCTCAATACCAAACCGGTAATTAAAAGCAACAGAAAGGACAAGCGAAAAACGCGTTGCGCTCCCCGATAATCCTGTAATGCCGCACGTTCCGCCGTAATGATGGAAACGGCCACTGGAATTCCGGCGTCGGAAATGCTGAGCGCCAGCAGATACAATGGAAATGCGATCTGGTAGATCCCGATTCCCTCACCGCCCAGTATCCAGGACAAGAAAATCCAGTTCAAACTGCCGATTACTTTTACGACAATACCGGCCACCGTCAAAATCATTGCACCCTGCAAAAAACGGTGGCCCGATTT
>CAZSRN010000331.1:0-2508 GCA_964609115.1 uncultured Veillonellaceae bacterium
TATAAAAAGAAGCAGCGCAGAGAAAGGAAAACTAACCTACGCGTCGAAGCATTTGTCAATAGAATAAGTTGGGCAATGAAGGGAGCCGGCAAAATGAAACAAGTGAAATTTTTGCGACAGGGGGAAACGGGACTCGTTATAGATTTCGGCAGTATAATTGACCCCGTGATAAATAGTCGTGTTCATGCACTTGCCAAGAAGATTAACGAGCAACATTTTCCTTTTGTCGAGGCAGTCGTGCCTACATACCGATCAATATTAGTAATATTTGACCCTTTATCTATTAGCAGGGAAGAGCTGATTCAAAAAGCAGAAAGTCTTCGAAGTGAAGTGGAAGAAAAATGTGTTCAAGCAGCACCCGGAAAAATTGTATTAATACCGACATTGTATGGAGGAGAGGCCGGCCCGGATTTGGAGTTTGTTGCTACACACAATCATATTACTTCAAATGAAGTCATACGAATTCATACATCAGCTGCTTATCAAATTTATATGATCGGCTTTACTCCCGGTTTTCCCTATTTGGGCGGAATGTCTGAAAAAATTGCCGCCCCCCGCTTGCAAAAACCACGACTGCAAATTCCGGCAGGTTCTGTTGGTATTGCTGGAAATCAAACCGGATTATATCCTGTCGAAAGTCCTGGGGGATGGCAACTGATCGGACGAACGCCACTGAAAGTATTTAACCCACACAGCCACTCGCCATTTTTGTATGCAGCTGGTGATTTTTTGCAGTTTCACGCAATATCTGCGTCTGAATATGTTCAAATAGAAACAGAGGTTGCGCAAGGAAAATATGTTCCTCAAACACAGCTGTTCACGGAGGGAATCAAATGATTACGGTTTTGCAACCAGGACTTATGAGCACGATTCAAGATGAAGGCCGGCATGACTTTTTGGCGTATGGCCTACCCATGGCAGGGGTAATGGATCGCTACGCAGCACGTATGGCAAACTTGCTTTGTGGAAATCCCCTTGGAGCTGCTGTTATAGAAATGACGATGTTGGGAGGTTCTTTCCGCATCGGACGAGCGTGCCGGATCGCTCTTTGCGGTGCGGATATGAGTCCGCTGCTAAATGGTGTTTCGATAGAGAATTGGTCAGCGGTTGATGTGTTTCCAGGAGACCTGTTGGAAACCGGTTTTGCAAAAAAAGGGTGCCGTTCATATCTTGCAGTGAGCGGGGGGATTACTGTACCTGTTATAATGGGAAGCCGATCAACCTATACGCGGGCGGGAATCGGCGGAATCAACGGAAAAGCATTGAAGGCCGATGAACAAATTCCAACAGGAGAGAATCTTGCTATTATAGGAAAGCCTTCCATGATAGAAATGTCGCTAATTCCGGAATATCCCGATCATATAAAAATTAGAGTGCTACTTGGCCCGCAGGAAGAGCTTTTCACGCAAGAGGGTATTTCTACTTTTCTTAAGGGAGAGTATAAGGTCTCGGATGAAGCCGACCGGATGGGATATCGACTGGAAGGACCCCAGATCAATCATGTAGACAAAGCGGATATCATCTCGGATGCGATGGGAAGGGGGGCAGTTCAAGTTCCGGGGAACGGTCAGCCGATAGTGATGATGGCTGATTGCGGTACTACGGGAGGATATGCAAAAATCGCAACGGTTATTGGTTCAGATTTATGGCGCTTGGCGCAAGCAAAACCACAGGATAGCATATGCTTTGAACAGTGTACTGAAACTGAAGCTATTCAGGCCCTATCACAGGAAAGAGCTGCATATCTGACGGCGGGAAAAAGCCTTTCAGGAACGCAGGCTACAGAAATTAATAACGCTCGAAAAATGAAACTGGTTATTTCGAATAAAACTTATCATGTAGAAATTAAAGAGGTGTAATACTATGCAGACAATTGACTTAAACTGCGATATGGGAGAAAGTTTTGGGACCTATGTTCTTGGATATGATGAATTGGCAATGCCTTCGGTTACTTCCATCAATGTAGCTTGCGGTTTCCATGCTTCAGATCCTGATAATATGGCGAAAACCGTACTATTGGCAAAAAAAAGTGGTGTTGCGGTGGGAGCGCACCCCGGATTTCCTGATCTTGTCGGATTTGGGCGCCGTACTATGGCGTTGTCGCCGGAAGAAATAAAAAATGCAGTGATCTATCAAATTGGGGCACTGGGGGGATTTTGCCGGGCTGCAGGGATAAAAATGCAACATGTCAAAGCACACGGCGCACTTTATAATATGGCGGAGAAAGATTTGGCGATAGGGACGGCCATTGCAGCGGCAATAAAGGAGGTCGATTCTTCATTGTATATGCTCTGTCTTGCAAATTCACAAATGGTAATTGCTGCAAAGCAGCAAGGACTTCCTTTTGTTGAGGAGGCCTTTGCCGATCGCGCGTATACCGATGAAGGAACCCTAGTTTCTCGTAAACTGGCGGGAGCTGTTATTCATGATGTTTCTCAAGTTGTAACCCGGGTAATAAAAATGGTGAAAGACCATTCGGTTATTTCCATTACCGGCAAGGAAGTCCCA
>CAZSRN010000332.1:0-1629 GCA_964609115.1 uncultured Veillonellaceae bacterium
ACAATATTCCGTTGTCCAGAGGATTGGGCAGTAGTTCCGCCGCGATTGTCGGCGGATTGACCGCTGCGAATGCCGTTGCGGGAAACCTTTTTCCCCGGGGAGAGCTGCTGGAGATGGCAACCCGTCTCGAGGGGCATCCGGATAATGTTGCCCCGGCGCTGATGGGCGGATTTACAGTTTCGGTGATGCAGGAGGAAAAGGTAACCTGTTTGCGATTGCCGACGCCGAAAGAATTGAAGCTGGTTGTCTGTATTCCGGAATTCCGACTTTCGACCAACAAGGCGCGTCAGGCGATTCCTGCCAGCGTGCCGCACAAAGACGCGGTGTACAATGTGAGCCGCACTGCGTTGCTGGTCGGGGCTATGGCGAGTAGTCAACTGGAGTATTTGACGGAGGCGCTGGAGGATAAATTGCATCAACCTTACCGGGCCTCGTTAATTCCGGGAATGGCGGATGTTTTCAAGGCGGGAAAAGCAGCCGGAGCGCTTGGCGTGGCGATGAGCGGCGCAGGCCCTTCCCTGATGGCCTATACCGTGAAAAATGCCGATGCCGTGGGCGAAGCCATGGTGAAAGCTTTTCAGCCTCATCAGATCAAGTCACGCTACCTGTGTCTCGATGTCGATTATGACGGGGTTCAGGTTGTTGATTTTGCTTGACTTCACGCCTGAAAATAGGTAGAATGATATCTGTTAGTCGGGGCGTAGCTCAGTTTGGCTAGAGCGCTACCTTGGGGTGGTAGAGGCCGCGCGTTCAAGTCGCGCCGCTCCGACCAGAATTTTAAAAGGGTTCTGAGATTTTATCTCAGAACCCTTTTCATGTTTGCTGCAATAAGTTGTTGCATAACGCACAAAGGGCGAAATAGCGCTGACGGAGGTTGCCTGGATCGGTAAACTCGACGGGAAAACAATCGAGCTGAAAGGAGACGAAGAAGAATAACCGAACAAAGAAAACCGAGATTGTAGAAAAAAGCCCGAATGGGCAGGGAATGGAAAACAAAAAGCGAAGAAAACATAAAGAGCAGAAAGTGATTGACGAGATGGGCGGAAGCTATATCATCTTTGCTTCCGACTCAAATAAAGCGGACTTTGCGAAAACCATTGTTCCCACAGTAGAGAAAGATTGTTTTGCAGCTTTCCGGCCGATGTTTGAGTTCATTCGAGGAAAATGCGCATTTATGTAACGTGGGACGCACATTAAGTCAACTTGTCCAAACGGCCGGACCGTAGCGCATTGGCGGGGAAAATGGATCGGATGTATTCTGATATCAAGCGGAGTTGCCACTGAAGCAAGTGTGGATGGTGGCGGCCCGGGAAGAAAACAATTAGTACTTGGGGAGTTTTTTTGTTCTTGTATATTATAATATATTATAATATATTATAAGCAGAGGTGTTTGATTTGTGTCCTCAGTCCATTCCCGGACAGTTGGTCCGGTCTTATGCAATGCAAGGAAAAATACGGTTTACCCAGCATGCATTGGAGCGGATGGATGAGCGACTGGTTGAGGCTGATGCAGTTGTAGACGCGATCGCCAGTGGGCACGAGATTGAAGTGCAGTCGGCGACAGATGTGGACCCGGATATCCGGGTCCTGTTTCAAGAAGTTGGCGGTGTCAGTTTTTATGTGGTCACG
>CAZSRN010000332.1:1639-2508 GCA_964609115.1 uncultured Veillonellaceae bacterium
CCGTAACATGACTTGTTTGGTCATATCTGTTTGCCGTACAGAGACGGAGTCTTGGGAGGTTGTGCAGGGAGTTTTACGGCGGCGGAGTCGATAGAGGGGATGAACAGGATGAATGAATGTTTGTTATGCGGTGGCGCAGTTAAAGAAATTACTACCAGCGTCAAGGCAAACTGGGGCGGCAAGCATCCGCTGACGATCAGCGGTATACCGGCCGAGCAATGCGAAGTCTGCGGTGAGATTACTTTTAGTCTGGAAGCGACCCGACTGATCCAGAGCATCAGTCGGGGGATCGCTGACGGCGGAGTCGGGGAGAAGCCTGATTTTTTGGCGCTGCCGGAAGTGGCTGCTTTGTTGCAGGTAAGCCATCAAACGATCTACAATATGGTCCGTGATGGCCGATTGCAAGCGCAAAAGGTGGGGCGCGAGTGGCGCTTTCACCGTGAGAAACTGGACCAATTGCTTGCGCCGCCGGTTTTACTTGCGTCGCGAACGGACCAGGTGACGCAGTCCGGCATGGCGGTGGTAAAAAAACGCTTTTCACGGAAGCGAAACAAGGAATATGCTTTCTGAACCAATGACTCCCGAGTTTGCTGCTCGGGAGTTGCTTCATTCTTTTTACGTTTGCTGCAATAATGTTTCCGTGTAATTCTTGCAGGAAACCGGCGCGATGACAAAGAAGGGTACAACGTCATTATACGGAACATATCGGAAATAGAGAGCGAAACCGACGTGCCGGAGGATTATCATGCGACGAAGAAAATGCTGGACTTGCGGCCTGATTGTGTTATTATTGGGGGCAACCGTTTTTCTGGCGGCCTACTTTACGTCGGCCCGGCCCCGCTCGGTCATGCGTCGCCCTGGAGGTAGGG
>CAZSRN010000333.1:0-2499 GCA_964609115.1 uncultured Veillonellaceae bacterium
GGATGTTGTCATCGAAATCTGGAAATAAGGAGTGAGTGTCTTGGCTGAAAAAGTCCTGATGAAGGGAAATGAAGCAATTGGTGAAGCTGCTGTAGTAGCGGGATGTCGGCACTATTTCGGGTACCCGATAACGCCTCAGAGTGAATTGATCGAATACATGGCCAAGCGCCTGCCACAGGTAGACGGTGTATTTTTGCAAGCTGAAAGCGAAATTTCTGCCATCAACATGGTTTATGGAGCCGCAGCGACAGGCTGCCGTGTAATGACTTCTTCTTCCAGCCCCGGGGTCAGTTTAAAACAAGAGGGTATTTCTTATATTGCCGGTTCGCAGCTGCCCTGCGTCATTGTAAACATGCAACGCGGCGGTCCGGGGCTGGGCAGTATCCAGCCGGGACAAGCCGACTATTTTCAGGCTACTAAAGGCGGTGGACACGGAGACTATCACAACATCGTGCTGGCGCCAAACTCAGTGCAGGAAATGGCGGATATCACTGTAGAAGCTTTTGATTTGGCTGATAAGTGGCGAAATGCAGTAATGATTCTTGGCGACGGCGCATTGGGACAAATGATGGAACCTGTTGAGTTTAAGGAAAAAGCAGCGGCGCCGTTTGAAAAACCTTGGGCGGCTACAGGGTTGCGCGGTCGAAAAGTTCATAACGTGATCAACTCGCTGTTTTTGCAGCCGGACTTGTGCGAAAAACATAACCATATTCTTCAGGCCAAGTATGCCAAAATAGAGGAAACAGAAACCCGCTGGGAAACATTGCAGACGGAAGATGCAGATATTATTGTTGTTGCCTACGGAATTACCTCACGTATTGCACAAACAGCAATAGGAAAGGCCCGGGCCTCCGGCGTAAAAGTCGGGTTATTCCGTCCCATCTCGCTCTGGCCGTACCCTTATAAGCCTCTTGCCGATTTTACGAAAACTGCAAAATCATTTGTTGTATTCGAAATGAGCGCCGGACAAATGGTTGAGGATGTTCGCTTGGCTGCAAACGGCGTATGCCCGGTTTTCTTCCATGGTCGAACGGGCGGTATGTTGCCTACGCCGAAAGAACTATATGAAAAAATCATGTCCGTCTCGCGCGGCGAAGGAGGGAAGTAACATGGCGGAGAGAGTATTCGGCCGTCCCGAGTCCTTGGCGGATGTTCAAACCCATTATTGTCCAGGCTGTCATCATGGGATTATCCATCGACTGGTCGCTGAAGTGATCGATGAGCTGAAAGTCATGGACAAAACAGTGGGGGTAGCTTCCGTAGGCTGTTCGGTCTTGGCTTATGATTATTTTAATGTCGATATGGTTCAGGCTGCGCATGGTCGGGCGCCGGCTGTAGCAACCGGAATCAAGCGTTGCAAACCTGATGGAGTGGTGTTTACATACCAGGGGGATGGCGACCTCGCGGCAATTGGCACAGCTGAAATCGTTCATGCCGCTGCCAGAGGAGAAAAAATTACCACAATCTTTGTGAATAATGCCATCTATGGCATGACCGGTGGACAAATGGCCCCAACCAGCCTGGTCAATCAGGTAACAACTACTTCACCTTACGGACGCAAACTGGAATCAGCCGGAATGCCGATCAAGATGTGTGAAATGTTGGCTACACTGGACGGCGCCAAATTTTTGGCCCGTGTTGCCGTGAATACTCCAGCCAATATGGCCAAAGCAAAAGCTGCCATTAAAAAGGCTTTTGAGCTGCAAATCGCCGGGGTTGGTTTCAGTATGGTGGAAGTGCTGTCCATTTGTCCTACCAATTGGGGGATGAGCCCCACTGAAGCAGTAACATGGATGGAAAGCAATATGATGCCCTATTATCCTCTGGGGAATTATCGTTCTGGCGAGGAGGTGGCAAAATGAATAAGGAAATGATTTTTGCCGGCTTCGGCGGACAAGGCGTTATGCTTATGGGACAAATTTTAGCGTATGCAGGGATGATGGAAGGCCAGCAAGTTTCATGGTTTCCCGCCTACGGACCGGAAATGCGGGGAGGAACAGCCAACTGTTCGGTTATTATCGGCGATGAGCCTGTTGGAACGCCGATTGTCACTGATCCCAGCGTAATCGTTGCCATGAATTTGCCTTCCCTTGATAAATTTGAGCCCATGTTGTCGGCAGGCGGGACGCTGTTGATCAACAGTTCACTGATTGACCGTGAACCGCATCGCAAGGATGTAAAAGTATTTTTGATACCCTGTAATGATATTGCCAAAGAGTTAGGCAACATGAAAGTTGCCAACATGGTCATGGTGGGAGCTATTATTGCTGCCGGCGGTGTTGTTGCGATTGATTCCGTACTGACGGTATTGGCAAAAAAGATTTTCAAAAACAAACCGAAAGTCATGCCAATCAATGAGCAGGCAATCCGCAAAGGCATGGAGTGTGTCCAGAAAATTTAAACACGAATACCCGCAAAATGACCGGACTTAACTGTCCGGTCATTTTTTATATATAGAAAACCCCACGTTAGACGTGGGGTTCCAAAAAGCTTACAGCT
>CAZSRN010000334.1:0-2489 GCA_964609115.1 uncultured Veillonellaceae bacterium
GTTCCATTAAGATCGACTATGTCAAGATGCAGGATTCCAAGAAAGAAACGATCAAGAAGTTTACCGATACGCTGCAAGGCAAAAAGTAATTTCAACAACATATCCTGCTTGTTGCGGCGGGACGGCTTGTTCCGTTCCGCCGTTTTTGCAAGAAAATCGTTGAATGAGTAAGTGAGGGTCGAGTATGGAAATCATCCGGATAGAAGGTATCGCGAAGAGTTACGGGAATCATCAGGTGCACAAGGACCTCACGCTTTCCATCGAGAAGGGCGAGTGCTTTACCCTGCTGGGGCCGTCAGGTTGCGGCAAGACGGTATTGTTGCGATTGCTCGCCGGGTTTGAGACTCCCGATGCAGGGAGAATATCTATCGATAATACCGTGGTGTCGGATCCGGCAGCCGGGATCTATGTCCCTCCCGACAATCGCGGGCTGGGCGTCGTATTTCAGGATTATGCGGTCTGGCCGCACATGAGTGTGTTCGACAATGTCGCTTACCCCTTGAAAATCGCCAAGCGGCCCAAAGATGAAATTCGCAGCCGCGTTATGGAAACTGTCGAGATGGTTGGAATGAACGGGCTGGAACGGCGTCTGCCGTCGGAGCTTTCCGGCGGACAGCAACAACGGGTGGCGCTGGCTCGCGCACTCGTCGCCAATTCATCGCTGATGCTTCTGGATGAACCTCTGACCAATCTGGACGCCAACCTGCGCGAGGAAATGCGCTTTGAAATCAAAGAATTGCAGCGCAAGCTGGGCATTACCGTTCTGTATGTTACGCATGATCAGGAGGTTGCCTTGGCGATTTCAGACCGACTGGCCATTATGGACGAGTCGGGCCGGATTCGACAGACCGGCAACCCTTGGGAAATTTTTGAACGCCCGGCGGATCCTTTTATTTTCAACTTTATGGGAATCGCGAACTTTGTTCCGGTGCGGCGAGCCGGGGAGGTCTACCTCGTGGGTTCCGGCGAACAGCGCATTCCCTGGGAAGCGCCTCGGGGCGACGCCGCCGAATGGGTCGCGGGCTTTCGTCCCTCCGACGTCCAGATTGCTCCTCAGGGACCCGGCCTTCGCGGCACGATTAAACGCGCCAGTTTTCTCGGCGCGATGATCGATTATCTGATCGAGGTCGACGGCACGCATCTCCGTACCAGTCTCGAAACGCATGAAGCCATGACCAAGGGGCTGCTGTTCAAAGAGGGGGATACTTGCGCGATCAGCTTTCGTGACCTCCTGTGGTTCAATGCCCAAAGCCTGAAGGAGGTAGTGAAACAATGAGTTCCATCACGAAAAAAAGCAATTTCGGTGTAGCGCAAATCATTCTGTTTTTCTCTATCGCCATTCTGGTCATTGTGGTGGCGGTGCCGGTTCTGTTGATATTGTTCAACGCTTTCTGGGTCAACGGCGAGTTCAACATTCGGGACGTCGCCAATATCATCATGGAACCGGAAACCTACAAAGCCCTGACGAACTCGCTGATTATCGCCAGCGGCACCACGATCGGCAGCACGATTGTCGGTACGTTCTTTGCCTGGTTGGTTACACGCACCGACCTTCCCTACAAGAGTTTTATGAAGTCCATGTTCCTGGTGCCGTTTATGCTGCCCTCGTTTATCGGCGCCTTGGCATGGAAGATGCTGCTTTCGCCGAACGCCGGATTTATCAATAAATTCTTCATGACCCATTTGGGGTTTGAAGGTCCGATCTTCAATATCTATAGTTATCTGGGCATTGTACTTGTAGAAGTCATGTACCTGTTTCCCTTCGTGTTTATCCAGGTGTGCGGCGCGTTGGAACGCATGGACCCGACACTGGAAGAATCGGCCCGCATATCGGGAGCCGGTCTTTTCACCATTACCCGGAAAATCACCATTCCGTTGGTGATGCCCAGTATCCTTTCCGGATCGCTGCTGATCATGCTTTATTCCATGGCGCACTTCGGTACGGTCGCCGTGCTTGGCATCGAAAACGGAATCTTCAATATCCCGACTCTTATCTATCAGCGAATTCACCAGAGCGCGGGAAGTTTCGACTCGATTCGCACCGGCACCGTGCTTGCTACGGTATTGGTCATAACGGCGGCGTTTATCATCTGGCTGCAGGGAAAAATCCTGAGCAAGGGGCATTATCAGATCATCGGCGGAAAAAGTTTCCGTCCGATGGAACTGAAGCTTCGCGCCCTGCGCGTGCCGTTGCTGATCTTCTGCCTGGTCTATATCGGCTTTACCATTGTCCTGCCGACCGTGGTCATCTTTCTGGTCGGCGGCCTGAAGACCTATGGATTGCCCTTCACGTTGCAAAATCTCTCACTGGACAATTATAAATTCATTCTCTTTGATTACAAGGTGACCAAAGACGCCATCTGGAACAGCGTTACGCTGGGTTTGAGCGCCGCGCTGATCACCATGTTCGCCGGCGTCATGATTTCTTATGTTATTGTCAAGATGAAGGTGCGTGGCAAGGGCTTCCTGGAATTTCTGGGGATGCTGCC
>CAZSRN010000335.1:0-2488 GCA_964609115.1 uncultured Veillonellaceae bacterium
CCGGACCGATGGGCAGGATAATGAAAGAACTCACGCAAATCAATGCGGCAAATAACGAAACCAGCATTTTACGGCGTAGCGACATGGGAAAGTTCCTCCTTGTAAACCAATAAATTATTTTTTACTTACAAAAAGGATTATACCGCCATACATTTAGTTTGTAAATATCTTTTTCGGTTTAAGTTTACATGTTGCGTTGGAAAATTTTCTACTTCATCTGTATTCAAGCAGAAGCAGGCAGTCTGACCGGAGCCACGCTGGAAGACGGCATGCTCCTAGCTGCCAAAACCTCGTGGATGAATCCAGCGTAACCCGACACAAAAATACTCCCTAATTTTGTCGATCGCTTAGGTCAAATCTTCCGTCAGCAAGACTGGCGGAAGATTTTTTATTAGTATCCTAGATTGCTTTATATTTTAGGGATTTATTTGTTAGTCTAATTAACTTAAAAAAATATTACTATTTTTACTATACTTGTTACATATTATTTGCATTATTATTGCAAAGATAAAAGCAAGATAAATATTACATTTACCTTGCTTTTATCTTTTTCACACAATTACTGTGATCTTATGCAAGAAATAAGTTACTGCCAACAGGTCCGCCGAACCACCCGGACTAATATTTTTATGCTTTGAATACAATTCATCCAGTTCATGGATTCGTGCACGCCCTATCCGTGTCATCATCCCTCCATCTTCCATGATGGAGCAGGCCGTAGCCTGAACCTCCGCCAGTGTCGCCAAATCATGCCGGTTCAGTATGGTCGTATCCTGTGCTTCCGTCATCAAGCCAACCAGTGCATGCACCAACGCATCATTAAGCGGCAGTCCTGAATCCAGAGCTTGTCGCAGTCGCGGAAGCCCCATTTTCGTTACAATACTCAACCCCGTCTCGATTTCTCCGCGAATCCCGGTAATCCCATGTTCCAGATAAAAGCGTTCTCCTGCGGTAAGCTTGCGTCCGGTTTTTCGGTGTTGCAAGCCACCGAGTTCACGGTCCACAATTCCCCGGCAAATCTCAGCAGCTGCCTGCAAAATAGTTTCAGGTCCCGTAAATTTAGACTGCCGATGCAGAACCGCAGCTGTCGCCGCCGCGATAATTCCCAGTAAAAAAATCAGTCCTTTTTGGGTGTTTACTCCGCGGGTAGCGTTCAGCATCGATTCTTCCGCGTCGATCCCAATCCGTCGCAGCAAAGGCAATAGCTCGGGAAGTTCGCCTTCGTGCCTCCAGCCTGCCAGCGCACAACGATACATGGCAGAACTGACGGCGCTGCTGCTTTGGATAAACGTAAAAAAATCCATATCCCGATGCGCGCCGGAATTAAAACGATCCACCAATCCCGGAGCCGGGGTGCAGGCCGCTTCCATCAACATGGCTTCCAGGGCAATCTCACCGATCCTTTGGACGGGCGCCGGCCAAGGGATCGTATGGGCTGCTTTAAAATCAAGCAGCAGTTTGTTGACAGCCGTCTGGATTTCCTGACGGCTGTGCGTCCTTTCCCGAATACACTCTATCGCGGTTCGCTTGCAGACAAAGCACTGCCGCGCCCCTGTCCCGCCACTCTCCCGATTGATTTGCCGTCCTTCGCCGTCAAAAACGTCAATATCCAGCAGACGTCCATAAGTCGTTGACTGTTCAACCGCCATGCCGATTTCCTTGAGCGCGTTCGCCGGTCCCTGCACAGCCAACAGGGCCGTCGGACCTGTAATCAAGTGCAGAGTGCGTTCCTCATAAAGCTCGAACGATGCAGTCATTATCTTTTGCCGCAACTCATTTACGGCATACTGCAACAACTCTACCGTCTCCGTCGTATATTTGACCGGCCCCGGCATGTTGACGGTGATACTGACAACGGCTGATTTATAAAGCTCTCGCAGTGCATTCTGCAGTTGGGCGCGTTGCTCTTTGGCTGCCAATATTTTTTTCAGCGTAAGCGGGGAAATGTCTGTGTCAGACATGTACATTTCTCCTATTCTATCGGCGTCAGTGCCGGGAATCTGAATGCCGGATTTTTTCTACGATCGCTTTTGCCGGTTGGGAAGTCAGGTAGCGATAGGTAGTCTCCGGCACAACTTTTTTAATCCCGTCCCAATCGTCCTGCCGGATCAGTTCCCGAACTTTGGATGCGCTGACAATATCTCCGTCCACCGCTACCCGGGGAATCACCTTGACCGTAATATCATACCGGGGCAAAATCTCCTGCATTGTCCCGTTGTAGAAGTTCGTCACGGCGCAATAGGGTTCCTCTCCGACATAGCGGGTTTTGATGTTCAGCGTCGGAGCAATGCGGGTGGCAAATACAACAAGGTCCAACCGGGTCTGGGCGGCCACCTGATCATCGCCGCGCGTAAAGTACGTCGGGAAAGTCGCTGGAGAAATGATATAGGGTCCGGCCGGAACCACCACGACATTCTTCAGATCGGCTACCCCTTCTTTCACCAGACGGAATCGATCTGCAAAGGGAAACAGGGAGCGGTCTTCGCTG
>CAZSRN010000336.1:0-2487 GCA_964609115.1 uncultured Veillonellaceae bacterium
TTGGTATATGGCGGGTTACTGGTCCTTATGATGCGTTTCCAGCCACAAGGATTGGCAGGGGATGACAGCTTTTTGCAGCGGATTTGGATGAACATCCGGAGACGTGGAGAGGAAGGGCGACGTCATGGGTGATGTAAAAGAATTGCTGAAAGTTGTGGGGCTGAAGAAATATTTTGACGGGCTGAAAGCCGTGGACGGTGTGGATTTAAGCGTGCGACGCGGAGAAACCATGGGGTTGATAGGACCGAACGGCGCAGGCAAGACAACATTTTTCAATATGATATGCGGGGCTTATACTCCTACCGAAGGGAAAATAATACTGGATGGGACTGAAATTCAAGGGTTGCCGGCGCATGTTGTAGCCCGAAAAGGGATTGCCCGAACATTTCAAATCACAAAAGTCTTTAAAGATATGACAGTGGAAGACAATTTACTGGCCGCTTTTGCCCTACATCGTGCACCCAGCTTGTTGTCCAGTTTGGGGCGCAGCCATACACGTCGCAACAGGGAAGAAGCAATGGAGTATTTGGAGCGCGTAGATATTGCCGTACTAGCGAAATCAAAAGCGGGAGATTTGAGTCTCGGTTATATGCGACGGTTGGAAATTGCCAGGGCGCTTGCATTGCAACCGGTTTTGCTGATGCTGGATGAACCGTGCGCCGGATTATCCAAAGATGCAACGCTGGATTTTATGAAACTCGTAAAAAAACTGCAGGCGGAGGGGACGACGATCATGATTGTGGAACACAACATGGCTGTCGCTACTGCCTTGTGCGACCGGATGACGGTACTGTCCTACGGGGTGAAAATCGCTGAAGGCACGCCACAGGAAGTTCAAAGTAACCGGGCTGTTATCGACGCCTACCTGGGCGAAGCCGAGGAGGCAGAGTGATGATGCTGGAACTGCGAAAGCTGAATGCACACTATGGTCGTTCCCAAGTGCTCTATGATATTTCTATTGAAGTGAAGGATGGCAAATTTGTCACTATAATTGGCGCCAATGGGGCTGGGAAAAGTACCTTGATGAAGGTAATCATGGGGTTGGCGCCGGTTTCCTCGGGATCGCTTCTTTTTAAGGGGAAGGAGATCGGCAAAGCCAATGCATGGGACCGGGCGGGTATGAAGATTGCATATGTGCCGGAAGGGCGGCGTGTCTTTGGTGAACTGACTGTGGCAGAGAATCTTCGAATTGGCGGATGGACGGAACCGCCTGCAGATTTGCCCCGCCGGGTGGAAAAAGTCGTGTCAATTTTTCCCCGCCTCGGCGAGCGAATGCATCAGGCCGCACGGACAATGTCCGGCGGTGAACAGCAGATGTTGGCGATTGGGCGGGCATTGATGCTGGAGCCGGAACTATTGCTGGTGGATGAGATATCTATGGGATTGATGCCTATTTTGGTTAATCGTTGCTTTGAAGTGTTGAAACAATTGAATGAAACGGGAACGACAATTCTGCTGGTGGAGCAGAATGCCCGCAAGGCGCTGGGGGCTGCCGACCGAGGCTATGTTCTTGAAACAGGCCGGATTGTGTTGGCCGGGGAATCAGGAGCATTACAGGTCGATGAAGCTGTAAAACGGGCATACTTGGGAGGCTAAATCATGGCAAAAAAAATGTTGTTGAAGAATGCGGCCGAATTGGTGACTTGCCGGGGCAAGGCTCCCAAAACGGGCGCGGCTATGTCGGATATCGGACTGATTCATGACGGTGCGCTGTGGGTCGAAGACGGCGTGATCCGGCGTGTGGGAACGACCGCTGAAGTCTTGGCTGGGTTGGACGTGAAGGACGCTGAAGTGATCGATGCGAAAGAACGATGTGTACTGCCGGGGTTTATAGATCCGCATACGCACTTTTTATTTGCCGGGCATCGGGCGGAGGAGTTTTCTTGGCGTTTACGCGGCGACACTTATATGCAGATCATGGAAAGGGGCGGCGGAATCGTTAATACCGTTCGAGATACTCGGGCGGCCACTCGGGATGAATTGCTGTCGGCAGGACGACGTCGGCTGAATTCGATGCTTTCATTCGGCGTGACCACTGTAGAGGGCAAGAGCGGCTATGGACTGGATACGGCAACGGAGGTCAAACAGCTCGAAGTTATGGCGCAGCTGGACAGAGAGCATGTTGTCGATATAGCGCCGACTTTTATGGGGGCGCATGCTGTGCCGCCGGAATACAAAGGCCGGACCGACGAGTTTGTCCAGTATTTGTTACAAGATGTTTTGCCGGAGATTGCACGGCATAAGCTAGCGGAGTTCTGTGATGTTTTTTGTGAAAAAGGCGTATTTTCCGTTGAACAATCCCGGCGGTTGCTAAAAGCAGCGCAGGACTTGGGCATAAAATCCAAGGTACATGCGGACGAGATCGTTTCTTTTGGCGGTGCGGAGCTTGCGGCCGAGGTCGGCGCGGTATCCGCCGAACATTTGCTTCATGCATCGGATGAAGGAATCCGGCGCATGGGACAGGCAGGCGTTATCGCTGTTTTATTG
>CAZSRN010000337.1:0-2480 GCA_964609115.1 uncultured Veillonellaceae bacterium
GGGATTTGTTTTGGCCGGGTTGTCGGTAGCTTTTCTCGGGGTTGAGACCAAGGGGCGAAATCTGGAATCTATATCCAATCAGTCCGATACTTGAATTGCAACTTCTTTTTTTCGCACCAGCGTGGACAAGTCAAAAACGGCAGGCCGATCTCGCAGCTTTTGACAAACAGGTTGCGGGGATGGAACTGTCTTGCAAGCTTTTCTTCGGATCCCTTTCCGGGTGAGCCGCTTTGTTTTCCTTCCGAATCATCTGCAGTTCAATCGCGAGTCGGGCTTTTAAGAATTTCTCAAGATAAGAAATCATTGCTGCACCTCCCTCATTCGACGATTCCCGTCGATTTCAGAAACAGAATTCATTCTGGTCACGTCGAACATCGATTCACCTCCCTACTGCCGGCGGCATTCGATAACCCTCACCCAATAACAATGCATAATGTGTGCCAATCCTTGCATCCTGGCAGGCAAAATTCGGCGCCGGGGCCGGCAGTTCCTATTCAAATAAATTTTACTGTCTTTTCAGATAATTAGACATTTTCTTTTGGGTAAGAATAGAAAACACCGCCATAAGCAATTTTGCATACGCGAATATGCTTTGCTAATCATGGCGGTATTTTAGGGTGGGCTAGAATTCGACGCCGACAAAGAAATCTCCGTGTCCATTCCGAATTGAGCAGAGAAATTTTTAAATGTTACAATTTATACCGTCGTTTTTTCCGTACCAGCGTGGATAAGTCAATTCCCAAATGCCGGGCGACATTCCGCAACGTTCCGAACTCCACGATCGCTTTGCGAATCACCTCGCGCTCGACGGACGGGATGATCTCGTTCAGATCGTAGGATTCGAAATAGTCAGGAGTTTCGATGAACAACGGTTTTTTCACCGCCTGGGTGATATACTGCGGAATGCTTCGTTCCTCGATCGTTGTTGCGTTCTCCGTCATAATCATCATGTTTTCGATCACGTTGTTCAACTCCCGAACATTTCCCGGCCAGCTGAAACTGGCCAGCACCTCGACGACCCGCGGCGAAAGCTTGAGATTCAGATTGAAGCGCTGATTGTTTTTTTCCAGGAAATAGAGCATCAGCGGCAGCAAATCCGCTTTTCGCTCCCGCAGCGGCGGAATGTGAATCGGGATGACATTCAGACGATAATACAGATCCTGTCGGAACCGGCCGGCGGCCATCAATTTCTCCAGATCACTGTTCGTTGCCGCGATGATCCGGGTGTTCAGGGCGATTTTTTTTGTGCCGCCGACGCGATAGACCGTGTTGGTTTGCAGGACGTGGAGCATTTTTACCTGCAATGCCGGCGGCATTTCGCCAATTTCATCCAGAAAAAAGGTTCCGTGGTCGGCCAGTTCCAGCAAGCCGATTTTTCCCTTGCTCGAAGCGCCCGTAAAGGCGCCCGCCTCATAACCGAACAGTTCCGATTCCAGCAACGTTTCAGGGATGGCGCTGCAATTGATCTGGACGAAAGGCCGATTTTCCGACACATCGCTGCAATCGTGGATGTAGCGGGCCACCATATCCTTGCCCACGCCGGACTCCCCCTGAAGCAAAACCGGCGACGAAAAACAAGCCACACGGGTCGCGGTTCGGACGACGGCTTCCATTTCCTTGCTGACGGCAATCAGTTTATTATCCTCGCGGGAGGCCCGTTCCGCCTGCTTTAGCCGACGGGCATATTCGCCCAGTTGTTCTTTTAGCTGAATCAGCTGCGTGATATCCCGGACGTTCGAAAAAACCCGCGCCAGATTCCCTTGTTCATCATAGATCGGCGTGCTCGTGACCAGCGCCGACACACCGTGATAATAGTTAATCACTTTGGTCATCGGCTTTTTATGAAGAATGACATCCGGCGAGCAGGCATCGGGGATTTCCCCTTCCTTGACCAAATCCGCAATATTGCGGCCGGTGATCTGTTCCCGTTGCAAGGCGGAAATCCGCAGGTACGAATCGTTGCAGTAGACGACCGTGCCTGCCGAATCCGTCAGAAACATACCGTCGTAGGAAGAGTCGACCAGTTGCCACAGCATTTTATTCTCGTCGATGAAATCCCGGTGTTCTCCGTTCATACTCCCAATCCCTCGTTTCGCAAAGCTACTCGTCCCGGTCGATGCGTCCGGTGCTCCTGATGTTGGCGCGAATCTTGCATAAATATGGAGTTGGAAACAACCTCTCGCTTCATTCGCGGGCCTGTCGCCGGACAGTGTATGGCAAGGCGGAACGACGCTTACTCCCCCTGCGGCAATGATGCCGCAGGGTTTGGCGTCCGGCTCGGCCAGACCGCGAATGTCTCTATTGAACGAACAACGGGGATAATAACCGATGACATCTTTCCAACCAAAGCATAGGCGATTTTGCTCATAAAACATGCAAAATCGCCTATGCTTTTACGCTTTCCCCTGCGCCATGATCACGGTGGATAATTGCTCGCTAATGCCTGATAATTGCTGCAGTTCTTTCGCCAACGTATCCAC
>CAZSRN010000338.1:0-2460 GCA_964609115.1 uncultured Veillonellaceae bacterium
CTGCTCACGGTCACGAAACGCCTTCTCGCCAAACCGGCGGAAATATTCCGCAATAGTCATTCCCGTCGCTTTTTCAATTTCTTCGTCCAGATCGACAAACGGCCAGTTTAATTCCTCTGCCAAAATTCTGCCGACGCAAGTTTTTCCCGTCGCCATGAACCCGGTCAAAATAATGTTTTTCATCGTAAGTTACGCAAGTCTTCCCCGGTAATGCGCTATCGAAGTCAACAGTTCCTCCAGCGAATCGCCGCCGAACTTTTCCAGCAACTCGTTGCACAAGACAATGCACAGCATGGCTTCACCCACGTAGGCCGCCGCATTTACCGCGCAAACGTCGCTCCGCTCGCTGTTGGCCTGCACCGCCTCATGGGTTCGAATATCCACGGAAGCCAGCGGACGGGTCAACGTCGGAATCGGTTTCATAACCGCGCGCAGCGCAATCTCTTCCCCGTTCGACATTCCGCCTTCAATCCCGCCGGCCCGGTTTGTCTTGCGATAATAACCCCGTTCTCCATTATAAAAAATCTCATCATGAATTTTACTGCCGGGCAGTCGGCCGCATTCAAATCCTGCGCCGAATTCCACACCCTTAATCGCCGGGATCGAAACCATCGCCGCCGCGATTTTTCCGTCAAGCCGCCTGTCCCACTGTATGTGGCTGCCCAATCCCGGCATTACGCCCGTTGCCGTCACCTCAAAGCACCCGCCCAGCGTATCTCCCGCCGCCTGGGTTGCCGTAATCAACGCTTCCTGTGCGGCCGTCTCCGTCTCTCCGCCGATGGAAACCACTCTGGATTGTACTTTTATTTCACAGCTTTCCAGCAATTGGCGGCAAACCGCCCCTATGGCAACTCTCCCCGCTGTCTCCCGCGCGCTGGCGCGTTCCAGAATGTCCCGCACATCCAGACGATTATATTTTTGGCAGCCGTTCAGATCGGCATGCCCCGGTCGCGGCGCCGTCACCTCCGGTCCCGCCTTATCACCGAACGCCGCCATCTTCTTTTCCCAATTTATCCAATCGGCATTGGTAATTTTAAGCGTGAGCGGACTCCCCAGCGTCTCGCCGAAACGAATCCCCGACAAAAATTCAGCCCGGTCCCGTTCGATCTTCATTCGTCCACCCCGGCCAAACCCTTCCTGACGCCGCGCCAGTTCCTGATTCACCCGGGTTTCATCAATGCGCAGTCCTGCCGGAATCCCCTCCAGGATAGCCGTCAGACAAGGGCCATGCGATTCACCGGCTGTTAAAAAACGAAACATGATTCGCCCACCAACCTTCCGTACTTCAATACTACAATACCATATTTGTCTGTTTTTATACCAAAAGCAGGCCTCTTGCAAGGCCTGCTCCCCCAATCCGATTCTTACCGAATTACCGGCGGACCGGCCACCGGAGTTCCCGGCGCTGCGGCGGGAACCGCAGGACGCGGAGTAATTCCATAGCAAAAGATCTGTATGTTAAGGCGCGTCACAAGGCTATTCTGTTTTTGCTGAATCAAAAAGGAAGCGGGAATACTAAATCGTGCACCATCCTCCAGTTTTTTCAAAAAAGACAGCGTTGCAAAAAAATTCCCCTCCACCGACACTTCAACCGGCAACTCGCGATATCCGGCGCGATCCGTTACCACCGACGGTTTTACAAAAGTTAATTTGACTCCGGACGCCCGGGCATCCTTTTCCAATTGCGCCATGAAAATCGAAACATCAACCGATCCCGGCAACGCTGTTTCCGCTCGCAGCAACGACTTTTGCAAATCAGCCAGATATTTTTCCGTATCCGGATGCGCCAAAACAAAGTTCTCCACAGCCGCCACTTTTTGCTTCTCTTGCTGAAGTTGCCGATCCAGTTCCGTTATCCGCGCTTCCTGAGGATATAAAACCACGGAAGATATCCCCACGCCAAAGGCCAGCACCAATACCACATACAACGCAATCAGATACCGGGGGGAAATATCTTTTGCCAGCAGCAACAATCGCTGTCTATCCAATATCATTGCCCCCTGACTTTGGCTGTAATCTCGAACCGGGTCAGAGCGTCCTTTTCATTCTGCTCCGCCTTCAGCAAAGTAGCCTCAACAAAAATTTTGTCCTGCTCCATCTTGCCCAGAAAAGAAACCAGTTCCGGATAGCTGAGCGCATTCCCCTTCATCTGCAGAACACCTTTCTGTGCGCTGCCAATCTCCGTAAGCCACACTTTTCGCGGCATAAAGGTCCCCAAATGAACCATGGCGGAATGCCAGGAATAGCGGTTGCCGCTCAATTGCAACAGAATTTTCTCCCGCGCCTGCACCGCCGCCTGACGAGTCTGCGCGATTCGCATTTGCTGTTCGGCGGTATCCAGTGAGTCAAACTGGCGGCGAGTTTGGGCAATCTGTTGCTCCAGCTCCCAATACCGATATTCACCGACGCCGAATAAACCGGCAATGACCACTAAAACCGCCAAAAGCGGCAGCAGCAACA
>CAZSRN010000339.1:0-1178 GCA_964609115.1 uncultured Veillonellaceae bacterium
TGACGATTCAACCGGACCACCAGCTCCATGTCTTCACCGACAGTATCCTTTTTAAATCGTTCGCTGCTAGTCAGATAACCGCCGATTTCCACAACCCTGTCTTTTCCGAACAGCCCGAAAGCACCGGAGATAATTAGAAGTGATCGCAGTTGCGACCAACCGAGACGACCAGCCATGAAGGCCCGGATATACTCGATCGTCTGGAAACGCGCGATGTGGCTTTGGGGGATATTAATCTTCGTCAGGGTTCCTTTATTCACAGTACAGCCGTTTACCGGGAATATATTGCCACCCATGGCTACTGGTTCGTGGGGCGCATCCAGGATCATCGAAGCCATTTTGATCAACGAATCTTTTTCCAGCAGGGAATCGGAATCGATGCCACAGACAAATTCCTTGCGAGAGATGTTGATTCCAACATTCAGGGCATCGGCCTTGCCACCGCCGGCTTTATCGACCACAATCAGTTTGGGATAGCTGGGATTGGCGTATATTCCACGAACTGGTCTGGTCTTCAGCCGGGCAGGAAAGATTCGGTCAACTTTTTCCAACCGGAAATACGCAATGAGTTTCTGCAAAGTTTGGTCGGTTGATCCATCATTTACTATGATTACTTCATAATTGGGATAATGTAGACTCAGCAGGGAATTGGCGCTTTCCAAAATGGAGGCTTCCTCCTGATAGGCCGGGGCGATGATGGATATCGATGGCAAAATCCGTGGTCTGAACAAGAAGGCGGTTTTTTTCAGCCGCCAGTTTCGGGTCTGTTTATTTAGCGCAACGAGTGAAAGTGCCAGCAGAATCAAGTAACTTGAATTGATGGCCAATGAATACCATGCGATGAAATAATTGAAATCGAGAACATATCGGGTTAAGTGTTGGAACAAACTCCAATCAGACAAATAATTCCAATAACGAAGAAGATAATAAAAGGGAACACTGCCCAGTACGATCGGCAACAATAGCTGAAGACGCAGTAATTTCCCTTTTTCCGCCGTCTGATCACGAACGGAAGGCGGATGTTCCAAGGGGGTTTCATTCAGTTTTACCAATATTCGCGGCGGCAGGTATAAACGCAGCTCGTTCCGCAGTTCCGTCAATTCCGTCAGTAACGGTCGCAATAGTTCGACGATGATGTTTTCCGCATCGATGGTTCGGTTTTTGTTTAAGAAGCCAAT
>CAZSRN010000339.1:1188-2455 GCA_964609115.1 uncultured Veillonellaceae bacterium
CAGACGGATCATCTCGGTCAATATCGGCCGCAACCGCTCGTTTTTGCCGACAATCAGCTGCATCAGCAGATAGTCGATGCGATTGGACAGAATTTTGGCCAATGCATTACGCAGTTCGGTTGTTTCTGCCCTGGAAAAAACTTCGATGATCCAAGCCACATGCTGCGGCTGTTTTTGCAGAATTTGCGAGATGACAACCACAGCTGTGTCACTGCTGCGTGGATCGGCCAGCAACGGAAGTAGCGTTTCAATCGTTTTTCGGCCCGGGATTTTCTCCATTGCTTCAATCACGATATTGCGCAGGATCGGGTCGGGGTGAAAGAGGAATTCGGGTTTGTTCAATTCGTGGTAATAAAACAGCCCGATCGTTCGGGTGGCGCGGTAAGCCAGATCGCGCATCGGATTTCTGGTTTGCGACAGTAAATATTGTTTGAGATGCGCGGAGGGATAGATGCTGGCGAAATCAATGAGTAAACTTTGAATTTCCATTTCGGTTCGTGGGATCAGATTCGGTAATTCATCATGCAATTCTTTGCCAAAAGATGCCAGCATCATATTAACCCGGGTTCGATACCATTGCGGCGCTCCCAGCAGCGTCTCCACCATTAGGGGAATAGCCTGACCGTCGTCAAGCGTGGTCAGAGTCGCGCAAAGTTGCAGCTTGACTGCCAGTAAGGGTTCGGCTTGCAGGGCCCGTTCCAAGGCTCGGTTGGTCATTTCTCCAGGCAAAGCAACCAGGTGAACGGCGGCATCCATCCGCTTGCGGGCAGTTCTTGAGGATAAGCGCTTTTGATAATAAACGTCCAAACCGGCGTCACGAACGAGCTCCAATAAACGCCAGCGATTATCCTCTTGCAGTTTGTGGGTCTGACCGAAGTCAATCAATAGTTGAAATGCCCGCTTCGGCGATTTTTTTACCAACTGCTGCAACGGGTTGGCATTGGACAGGGGGTCGGCCAAGTCGGCGAGCAGTAATCGGGTCAACTCCAATCGATATTGTCGGCGCTTGCCCAGACGATATTTATAATAGAAAAGCAGGCCGATGCAATAAAGAATCAGCAGTATCAATGCCACTGCTATGCCGAGTAAAACGTCCAACGATGTATCCATTGCCTGTCTCCCGTTTCTTTGATTTGTTTATTGAAGCTTTACGGAGTGTTGGCGAAATATCAAATGCACCAGCTCGATCAATTCCGTCATGCTGTATGGTTTTTGCAAATAGTGGCCTATGTCCAGAGAATACGCCCGGCGGATCGATTCTTCGTTT
>CAZSRN010000340.1:0-2442 GCA_964609115.1 uncultured Veillonellaceae bacterium
TGGCTGTCCCATCGTATCGGCATTCAACGCCGGCCAGACATGCGCTGACTACCAGCATTTTTACGGCGCCCAGTTAATGGAAATCATGCCGTAGCGATTAGGCTCCTTGCCGGAAACGGACAGCCACGCTTCGCCCTTGCCCGCCATAACGCCTTGCCGGCTCACAAACAAATCGGCCACTTTTTGTTTGACAATCGCCGCCCGAACCCGGGGCGTAAAAATCTCTTTCATCGCAGCCCTCTCTCTTTCCCGCAAGCTTCGGCAAACACTTCACTTTTTATAAAAATTCAATCCGTTGGAGGATTTTCCCTGCATTTTTGAATTTCTTCCGCCAGTTCATTCAAATAGGTCCATCGCTCCAACAGCCCCTCCAACTTCTGTTCCAACTCATTCTGTGTTGCCGTAAGTTGCTGAAGTCGTGAAAAGTCGGAGCCTGTTGCGTCAATTTCGGCGATGGTTTCCTGCAGTTGGTACTCCACTCCCGCGATCACTTCATCAATCGTCTCATATTCGCGCTGCTCATTAAACGTGAACTTGCGCACTTTTCGCGCGGTATCCCCCGTTGTGTTTTTTTTGCCGCCAACGCCTTTTTCTTTTGTCTTGGCCGGCATTGCAGCTTCTGTCCGCATTTCCAGATAATCACTGTACCCGCCGTTATACTGCGCGATAACGCCCTGCCCTTCGAATGCGAACACTTTGTCTACCACACGGTCCAAAAAATAACGGTCATGGGACACCACAATCACGGCGCCGGGAAAATCATCCAAATAATCTTCCAAAACCGTTAGCGTCTGAACATCCAGGTCATTCGTCGGTTCATCCAGCAACAATACATTCGGCGCTCCCATCAGAATTCGGAGTAAGAACAAGCGTCGGCGTTCGCCTCCGGACAGTTTGGCAATCGGCATCCATTGCAAATGCGGCGGAAACAGGAACCGTTCCAGCATCTGTGAGGCGCTGATCGTTTCTCCGTCCAGTGTCGTGATAAAGTTGGCCTCTTCCCGAATATACTCAATTACCCGCATGGCGTCGTTCATTTCATGACTTTCTTGTGAAAAGTACCCGATTTTTACCGTTTGCCCGATCTCGATCATTCCTTGGTCCGGCTTCATTCTCCCGGCAATCAGATTGAGCAGCGTGGATTTGCCGCTTCCATTCGGCCCGATAATTCCCATACGGTCCGTGCGTAACACATTGTAACTGAAGTTTCGAATCAGGTCGCCGTCTCCATATCCATGGGAAACATCTTGTATTTCAATAATCTTTCGTCCCAAACGGCTTGCGCCGACTTCCATCTCCAGTTTGGCGGCGGGCAGGCTGCTTTTTTGCGAACTCAACTCTTCAAAACGTTCGATGCGTGCTTTTTGTTTGGTAGATCGCGCCTGCGCTCCCCGGCGAATCCAGGCCAGCTCATTGCGCAATAAGTTCTGGCGCTTGCGGTCACTACTCTCCTCGCGTTCTTCCCGCTCCGCCTTGTTGACCAAAAACTCTCCATAATTTCCGCTATAAGTATATAAACGCCCCTTATCGATCTCAAGAATCCTGTTGGTCACTCGATCCAGAAAATAACGGTCATGCGTAATCATCAGCAGCGCACCCCGATAAGATTGCAGGTATTGCTCGAGCCATGCCACCATATCGTTGTCGATATGGTTGGTCGGTTCATCCAGAATCAGCAAATCGGCCGGATTGATCAGCGCACCCGCCAGCGCAATCCGCTTGCGTTGTCCGCCGGAAAGATTGCCGACACGTGCGGTAAAGTCACTAATCCCCAAGCGTGTCAGAATGGTTCGAGCTTCGCTTTCAAGCGCCCACGCGTTGCTAACCTCCATTTGCTGCGTCAGTTGGATTAGTTTTTGTTGTTGCAGTTTATTTTCCGGGTCGCGCTGCGTTTGTTCAAGAACCGGTTCATATTCGCGAATTGCCCGCATGGCGGGTGAGTTCCCCTTGAATATCTGCTCCAGGACAGTCGCCTGTTCATCGAACTCCGGGTTTTGCGGCAAATATTCGATCCGGATTCCGCTACTTAGAGAAATTTTCCCTTCGTCAGCAGGTTCCTGTCCGGTCAGAACCCGGAGCAGCGTCGACTTTCCGGTTCCATTGACGCCGATTAGTCCGATTTTATCTCCCTCATTAATATTCAGCGTAACTTGTTCAAATAAAATTCGTTCGCCATAGCTCTTGACCAAATTTTCTGCGGTTAATAAGTTCATTTCACAATCCTTCTATAGTTCTTCGATTATTTTCGCGCCGCCCACAGACCGCCGCCCACAATCAGCAGGCCCCCGACCATATGCGACACTCCCACCGGTTCTCCCAAACACAAGGCGCTCAGCAATGCCCCATACAAGGGCATCGTATTATAAAATACCATGGCGCCGCTCGCACCCAGTCGGGCCACGCCTTGATTCCAGGCATAAAATCCAATGGCTGCCGGTCCGA